>JAQZBT010000068.1 GCA_029237755.1 Candidatus Saccharimonadota bacterium | reverse complement strand
GACTACGTCTCACTCTGGTACTCGCTCATGGCTGTGCCGGAACCCCGCGACCTCGTACTGCAACAGGCCCGCACCATCTCAGACCCCGACGCCATCAAGATCCACGCCGTCTACAAGATACTTACGGACGTCGCCTGGAACATCAACAAGTCCGGCGGCGACGTCATGGCCGCCGTCTTCCAAGCGCGCACGGCTATCGAATTGCTTCGCGCTCTGAAGTAGCCCAGGTCATCACCTTCTCCAGGAAGGGGAAGACGAAGAAGAACGACACGATAAAGGCCACCACGACCGCCACCTGCATGACGTTCTCGGCTGAGGCCGCGTCCATGCGCACAAACGGCCGCATCACGTAAGGCGACAACAAGCGGTACAGCACCGTCGCAAAACCGGTGATCAAGACTGCGCTGGCCAGGAAGTAGCGCAGCCGCCCCTGCCACATCAGGATCGGCAACCCCAGGGCCAATGCGACCATCAACGGCCAGCTCACTTCCAGCAGGTTGCGGCCTTCAAGCACGGTCGGGTCGAGCACCAGCGCCAGCGGCAACGTCACGGCTGTCCAGATTCCGGCCGCCAGATAGCCGCGCCGGGCCATAGTCCGCAGCACGGTACCAGACTTATAGAAGAACCCGCCCGACACAGCCACCGCCAGCAGCGGCGCCGCCACAGCCAAGGACAACGCCAGCTCCGGATGGTGCAGCACGTAGCCGTCGCCGGTCAGCAGCACTACCACTCCCAAGGCCATCACGGCCGGGAGTAGCAGGCTCACGCCCGCCAGCACCCATTTGATCCAGACCGATTCACCGGGACTCATCCGGTTCCACGCGATCAACGCAAACCGCGCCACCAGCAGCACGGCGGCGATTATCACATACCACTTCAGCTCATTCTCGAGAGGCTCGACCGCTGCCGGAAAGAGTAGTACCGCCGATCCCAGCGCCAGTCCGAGTAGTAGATTGACGCTTTCCCAGCGCAGCCCGAAACCCGCCTCGGCCTTCACGCGCTTGTCGTTACTGAATGCGAGCAGGGGCAGCCCAAACTCCACTCCGCCGTAGATGGCGTAAGCCAAGGCGTACCCGAAGGGGATTAAGGCGAGTGTTTCGCTGACCATAAGATTGGACGTTCCTGCTCAATGTGCTTATGATTATAACTAACATGGCCGTTACACCACAACGTAAGCCTCAACTTGTTATCGTCGGTGCCGGATTCGGCGGCGTCCGTCTCGCCCGCAAGCTCCAGGGGCGCAGTGACCTCGACGTCACACTCATCTCGTCCTCCGACCACTTCGCCTACTACCCGCAGCTCTATCACACCGCGTCCGGCGGCGCCCGCACCGAGTCCTACATACCTCTCACTAATATGGTCGACCCCGACGAGCTCAAGCTCGTCAAAGACACCATTACCAAGCTCGATCCCGAAGCCAAGACTGTCACCGGCACTTTCGGCACCGCTTATCAGTACGACGAATTGGTGCTGGCACTAGGCGCGGTCACCAACTACTTTGGCATTCAAGGCCTCGAAGAGTACGCCTACAACATCAAGTCCATCTCCGGCGCCGAGAAGTTCAAGCGCCATCTGCACCAGGACCTGATCGATGACATGAAACCAGACGTCAACTTCGTCGTCGTCGGCGGCGGCCCCACCGGTGTAGAACTAGTCGCGGCACTCCCCGATTACCTGCGTCGCATTACGCATCTGCACCGGGTCCCCACGCCCAAGTACAGCATCAAGCTCATCGAAGCCGCTCCGCGTCTGCTGCCCCGATCGACGGAACACATGTCGGCGGTCGTTCAGCACAGGCTCGAGGAGTTGGGTGTCGAGGTTATGACCGGCCAAACGGTCAAGGCTGAGACAGCCACCGCGCTCGAACTGGCAGGGGAGAAGATCACCACTCAAACTGTCGTCTGGACCGCCGGCGTCGCCAACCACCCCTTCTTCAAAGACCACGCCTCACTCTTCACCCTGGCCAAAAACGGCAAAGTCGAAGTCAACGAGCATCTCGAAGGCCGCCCGGGCGTCCGCGTCATCGGTGATAACGCCTCGACCCAATACTCCGGCATGGCTCAGACCGCCCTGCATGATGCCGATTATGTAGCCGCCGATATTGTCCGCGCCCTGCAGCGACGGTCGCGCCCGGCCTACAAGCCCAAGGCGCCGATTGCCGTGACTCCGGTCGGGCCCTATTGGGCTGCCGCGCAGTGGGGAGAGTTTGAAATCTACGGCCTGGCCGGCTTCGGTCTCCGCCGCGCTGCCGACCTCATCGGATATGCCGATCTCGAATCCTGGCCCCGCGCCTTCTTGCTCTGGCTCGACGACAACCGCCGCCAGGACGACTGCACGATTTGTCAGCCGGGCATCGCCCCGGCCCCTCCGCTCCCGGCCAACTAGCGTCAACAGCATAAGAGTGTTGACAAAAAACGCTTGCCATGATAGAATGGGTTATTCGTTTTCAAAGCGATGTTCTCGGTTAACCCGGCGTTAGGCGCACTCCAAAATAGAGCTCGCCTTACGCCGGGCTCACCGGCAAAACCTGTTCGGACCGCAAGGTCCGAGACAACCCCTGATCTAGGCTTGGCGCGATTTGCGCCTTAAGCTCAGTAGCTTCGGACCCATTTATGGGACTGTGGTCACTGACAGCCGCGGCTCATCCCGCGTCAAGCCTATCTACTTGCGGCTATCGCCGTAACTAGAACAGGGTCGCTTCGAAGAACCCCCGAGCTTCGTTGCGACTCCTGCTTGCGGGATGAGTTCACCCTCGCGCCTCGCGCGAAACAGGGAGAATTCTTCCGCATCCACCCAGTAGGGTCCGGCACAGTGATAGGTTCGGCCCCCTGGGCCCCCTAGGTCCCCGGACCAATCACAAGTTGCGCATCCCCCGCGCACCCGGACCCTTCTGGGTCAAGCTTCTCTCGGGATACCGCCTCAGGCGGAACACCAGCGGGTTATTCCTTCCGAGGTCCTACCCGCTGGACCTCAGCAATCATTCCGAAGCTCCTGCAATCGCAGGAGCTTTTGCTTTGGTTGAGCGAGCCATTCCCTCTGCCCCTGGGGCACGCCACGAAACTGCTCTCGCCAATCGGCCCCATATCTGGTATAGTTACGTCCACAATGGCAGCCTCCACCACATGGGAAGCTCGGTTGGCCAACACCATCAAGCGAGTGGTCACCCGCCTGTCTGTCTCTCCCTTCCGCCTCATCGCCTTCATTCTGCATGCCACCGGACTGGAGCGCATCTATAAGCCACATTTCACCCGTTACTCGGCTCTGCTCGACCTCACTGATGAGGTTGTAGCGAAATTGCCCAAGCACAGCATGTCTATCTCTGGCGCCCGCATGGACCTGATGAACCTGATCTTTGTTGGCTCGGAGATCGACATCAAGCTGGCCTTCAAGGCCGCCGGCTGGAACGGCGCCCATCCCGCTTCGCCCCTGCATCTGCTCTACAGCGCCCTCACCACGCTGTTTCATCGCAGCTACTACAGTGGTCCCTTTACGCCGCATTACGTTAATATTGGTCTGCAGGATATGTCGTTCCAGCAGCTCACCCGCACCAAGTCGTTCAGCCAACGCCACCACCTGCGCATCTTCCGCACTGGCATCAAACTGCCTGGCAAGAAGCGTGTCTGGGTCGGGGCCGCCTGCTACGACGACCGTCTGAAGATCCAGTTCAAGCCGCCTTTCATTCATCACAACACCGACCCCGACCTCGATAAGGAGAGAGAATATGTCGTGCGCAGCCTCGAAGCCGTAGGTGTCGCCCGACTCAAAACCGTCGTTATGAACCAGCCCACTACCACCGACCGCCCCTATCAAAACGCCCATGGCGCCAAATACTACACCGACGGCCGGGCCGTAGTGGTGCAAGTATGAAACTCCTCACCGGCCGCGATATTGCAGCCTTCATCAAGCAGCGTCATACATCTCAGGTCGCCGGCCTCGATCCCAAGCCGCGCCTCGCCATCGTCCGCATGGGCAACGATGAGGCCACCAACCGCTACCTCCGCGGCAAGGCCAGGTACGGTGAGGACATCGGCGTTCCGGTCGACATCTTCGCCGAAGAGTCGGGCACCATCCTCGACCGCATTGCCAAACTCAACGCCGACCCCGCCATCACCGGCATTATCGTCCAACTTCCCTTGACCGACCGCTCGATCACCGATCGGGCCATCGCCTCCGTCGACCCCGCCAAAGATGTCGACGGTCTTGCCCCTGGCACCACATTCGAAGCCGCCACCCCCAAGGCCGCTCTCTGGCTGCTCGCCTCGCACAACGTGGACTTAAAGGGCCGCATCGTCGTGGTGGGGCAGGGGAAACTCGTCGGTGCGCCGCTGGCCGACCGCCTCGAGGCCTCCGGCCACGACGTCGTGCGCGTCGACATCAACACGCCCGACGTTAAGGCCGAAACTCTCCAGGCCGACATCATCTTTACCTGTACCGGCCAGCAGCACCTGATCAAGTCGCAGATGGTTAAGGAAGGGACAGTCCTGGTAGACGCCGGAGCGCCCCTGGCCGAGCTCGATCCAGCCCTCTTCGAACGCGACGACCTCACCCTCACACCCAACCCCGGCGGAGTCGGCCCTATGACTATCGCGTCTCTCTTCGACAACGTCCTTATCGCCGCCGCCCAGCAGCGTTCATAGCTGTACGCAGCAGTAAAGTCATGGCATAATGTGCCTGCTTAGCTCCATCCAAAAAACACTGCAATCCATGAGAGGGGATTAACAGTCATCGGCATTGGCGTCTTCGCGATCATCGTGACCCTCAACACGCACATCACCATCGCCGGCCTCATTGCGGTGGGTGCGACCCTGATGGCTGGACCGTTTCTGGCGACCAGGGTGTCGACCAGAACGCCCGATGACTACATCGACCGGCTTGGTTGCTCGCTGGTCGTCATCGGACTGGCCACGGCCATCGTCTGCTACGTCGTCGGAGACACCCGGTTCGCGTCGTACACCGGCGCAATCTTCGGCGCCGTCGCGGTTCTGGCCGGGTTCGTGCTCATGATCGTCAAGTGGAACATCTTGTCATCGAACCCGCCGCCCCTGGATCCCTTCGCCCGCGAACAGTACGACATATGGATCCGGAGGAAGACCTGGCTCAAGCAGAAGCGCCGGATACTCCGGATGCAGGCACGCGACCGTAAGGCGCCCGCTCCGGCCAACTCGCGCTGAGCATCACCCGCTCAGCATCACCGTCCTCAGACTCGTTTCTGAGGACGGTGAAATGTTTTTGGGGCTTGGTTCATTGCTATTTGCGTCGGCGATTGGGATAAACTTCCTCAGACTTTTGCATCGTCCGATCCGAGGGGGAATAGGCATGAGCAAGTACTTTACCAATGAGTGGGCAGGGATTTTGGTCATGGCGATGGCCCCGATTCTCGCGTTGATGACGATGATCGTCCTCGACGTCCAAACCGGCAAGATCACGGGCTACGCCGTCTTCGCCACGGGCGCAATTCAGGTTGTCTCCGCTCTGGTTCGCAACCACAACGTGCCGATTGTCGGCAATCTCTTGCTAATCGGCAGCCTCCTGTTTGTAATCGGGGTCTGCTTTGGCGGTGTCGCCGTCGAGGCCGACGCGCCGCTTATGGGTTCTGTGCTGGTCGGCGCAGGTCTCGTCGTTGGCCTGCTGCTCATGGACCTGCACGCCCGTTGGTCCGATTCTCGCCACCCCCAATAACTGGGGGTGGCTGTTTGTTTTTAGCGGC
>JAQZBT010000067.1 GCA_029237755.1 Candidatus Saccharimonadota bacterium | reverse complement strand
CAGCAAAGCCTGGTACGCGGCCGGGTCGGGTTTGCACGCCCCAATCTCCGGAGACAACACTACCGGCGAGAAGCCGCGGTAGCCGCCGGCACTGCGGATCATTATGGCGCTGGAGGGGTTCACGTTGGAGAAGACCGCCGTCACATAGCCTTCGTGTCTGAGCGACGCCGCAAAGTCGTAGTACTCGGGCTCGTATTTGTACGGCTCACTGGACAACCATTTTGAGTCGTAGTCGGCCAACGGCGCTCCGACCTTGACGGCCGCCTGTTTCCAGAACGCGTCCGTTTCGATCTTCCCGCTCATCCATTGCACCACGAGCGCATTGAGCTTGGTTCCGACTTCGGCCGTGTCCACGCCCAGCGTGTTGGCGATGCGCTGGATATGGTCTCCCCGCGCTCCGAAGCGCGACAGGACACCGCCAAAATCAAACACAACCGCTTTGATCATGTACTCAGTCTACCACTTCCTGGTTTCGTCCTCGTCGGGACTCATCAGCATGATGAATTAATCATGTACCAGGCCCGCCCCTCGGCCCGGATAGTCCGGGAGAGGGGAGGGGACAAACGGGCAGCCGCTACGCTACAGCGGATGCGCTGAGGGCGTGAAGCGGTTGCGATTGGTGGCCGGGGTCGCAGAATGCCAGACGGACAAACATTTGCGTACCGCGATAGGAGATACGAGAGACAGGACCTAGCCTACCGGTCTCAGGGTGCTGAGCCCGGAAGAGATTGGAGTCAGCATCGAACTGTCCAATCGCAGCGGCCATGCCGCTATTGATGACGGCGCAGATGGCGTGGGCTTCGCGGCGATCACCTACGGGAATCTCGCGATAAGCTATCCCCCTGTTGAATGAAGTCCAGATGTGCGGTCCGTCCGCTTCCAGCAGATCAACGCTAGGTACGGGGCAGTACTCGGACTTCGCCAGCACCCGGTTGAGTTGAACGATAAGGGCGGTGAGAGCAACCTTGATGCCATCAGCGACACTGCGCTGCTGCAGGTCCACCTTTGCCGCCAGGGTGAGCGATTCTTCGTACTGCATTACTGCTCCTCGATGGATAGGTGCTTCGGGTTAGGACTTCTTGATCCTCTTGAAGATAAAGAAGTACAGGAGTATCAAGCAAGCGGAAGCAATCAAGCCTCGCACCAGTTCGTTGACTCCATTGACAAAGGCGTACCGCAAAGTGGGCACCAGGATGACCAGAAGGACAAAGGTCACCGCCACGAGCTTGATTACCCCGCCTGGTGAGATGCCTTTGCTCTTACTTTTCTTGGCCACAAGGCCTCCTCGGGTGTAGGATCCGACGCTGCATACCGTAGTATCGAACAGCACCAAAGTCAAGATTCAGATATAATAGAGCATATGACCGACGCCCTCCGCGACAAACTGGGGACCCTGCCGGCCGAGCCCGGGGTCTATTTCCACCGTGATGCCAATAAGAAGATCATCTATATCGGCAAGGCTGCCGTGCTCACAAACCGGGTCATGAGTTACTTCCAGAACGGCCGCAAAGACCCCAAGACGCGGCTGCTGGTGGCCGACATCGCCGACACCGAGTGGGTCACCACCGCCTCGGAAGCCGAAGCCCTCTTCCTTGAGTCCGAATTCATCAAGCGCTACAAGCCCAAGTACAACATCGACTGGAAAGACGAAAAGAACTTCATCTACGTCAAAATCGGCACGGAGGAGTTTCCGGTCGTCAGCTATGTCCGCCGCCCCCTCGACGACAAGTCGCGCTACTTCGGGCCCTTCACCTCCGCTGATGCTCTGCGCCGGGCAATGCGCATGTTGCGCAAGGTCTTTCCCTACGTCACCCACGCCAACTGGCCGGCGCGGGGCTGTCTCCAGTACCACCTCGGCCTCTGCCCCGGGCCCGAAGAGAAAGCCATCACCGCCATCGCCTACCGCCGCAGCCTGCGCCAGCTCGAACTCTTCTTGAAAGGCGAGAAGACCAAGCTGATGGGGCAGATCGAGCACGACATGCAGCGCGCCGCCAAGAAGAAGGATTTCGAGACCGCCGCCCGGCACCGTGACCGACTGCAGGACCTGCGCTCCTTTGGTCACCAGATGATCTTCGGCGATCGGGAGGCCTTCGACCTGTCGCGTGACCAGGCCCTCACCGGCCTGGCCGACCGTCTCGAGCTCAAGGGTGTGCCGCGCCGCATTGAGGCCTTCGACATCTCCCACCTCGGCGGCACCGATACTGTCGCCAGCATGGTCGTCTTCTCGGATGGAGTGCCCAACCGTGACGAGTACCGCCGCTTCAAGATGCACGCCGGTGGCAACGACGACTTCGCCAACATGCGCGAGGTGATCACGCGGCGCTTCAGTCCCAAGAACCTCGAGGCCTGGCCCAAGCCCGACCTGCTCCTGATCGACGGCGGCAAAGGCCAGTTGGCGTCTGCCTTTAGCGTGCTCGACACCCAAGGCCTGGCCGTTCCGGCTGTTGGCTTGGCCAAGCGCGAAGAGGAGATTATCCGGCGGCGCCCCGAGTCCCGCAAAGTCGACCCCGGCCACTTTGAGGACGAAGCCTGGATCACGTCCAATCAGGACTTTGAGACCATCCTGCTGCCGTCATCGAGCCATGTCCTGCACCTGCTGCAACGCGTGCGCGATGAGGCGCACCGGTTCGCGATCACCTATCAGTCACTTTTGCGAGGCAAGCGCCAGACCACCAGTCTGCTCGACGATATACCGGGTATCGGTCCCGCCACGCGCAAGGCGCTCATTCGCCGCTTCGGCTCGGTCCGTGGCGTCAAGCTGGCAACTCAGGAAGAGGTCGCGGGCGCCATCGGTCCGGCCAAGGCCACCATCGTCAAAGAGCACTTGGGCCAAACCACGGCGCCCCCACCGGCCGACGACACCGCGGCCGATGACATGCCTGTCCAGTAGGGAGTGAGCATATTTGCGACAGGCCGCTTGCGCAGCAACAGGCCCGAGCAGATATGCTCACGCCTAAATCAGATTGCAGACCCAAAGCAGTATGCTAAAGTATAAGCATTACGAAGTGTGAGGGGTCGCGAGACATTGGAAGACAATTTACCTATTAGAGTTGCCGGCGACGGAACGCCGGGTAAGCGCCGCAACTGGCGCAAGAGCGGACTGATCGCCTTGATCGTTATCTCGCTCGCCAGCGCCGGCACGGCCGCGTTCCTGTTTAAGCAAAACCAAGACCTGCTGGCCAATCCCGGCACCGTTTCGACCAAGAAGAACTCCGAGGACACCAAGCGGATTCTCGAAAAGTTGTCCAAGGTCATGGTCATCCAGGAAACCGAAAAGCCGACCGTCGCCCGGGTCACTAAGCCTGAGCTACTCAAGACCAACAACAAGACGTTCTACAAAGACGTGCAGTCGGGAGACTACCTCATTCTCTATCCGAAGCGCGCGATCATCTATCGCGAGAAGACCAATATCGTTGTCAACGTCGCGCCCATCATCAACGCTTCGCAGTTGAAGGCCAAGGAATCGCCGACGCCCACACCGACCACCAATTCCAAATCCGACAACCGTTAGTAAGATTGCACAAAGCGCCGGAGTTATATCTGGCGTTTGTGTTTGTGCACTGCCGCTTTTGTGAGATTGACTATTAAGCATAAGGGGGTTGACGGGCGCTTTACTTTGTGAGCCCGATCCGTCGCAACCAAAAACCACCAGACAGAAACCCGAAAAAGTCAGCGCTTACCTGTAAAATACCCCTTCCACATCTGGAAACATAAGCGCAAAAAGCGTAACATAAGCGTAATGGTTGTGACGCGGAGCATCAGATGGATAGCCGCATCGGTTTTCCTGGTAGGGAGCCTGATTACTGGTCTCTTGATTTGGGCCGCCAACACCCCCGCTCGCCCCACGCTGAGCGGGGTTTTGCATGACCAGCACGGCGAAGTCGTCGCCGACGGTTTTTACGACGTGCGCATCATTGGCTACGACGCCGAGCAGGCGACCCTGATGTTCAAGCAGGACGTCTTCGACGTCGAGGTCTCCAACGGCGGCTTCTCCACCCCGATCAAGGTCAAGCGCTTCGGCGGTTCGGGCGAGATGATCATCCAGCTCTGTCACTCGGTCAAGCCCACCGAGCAGGATGGCTTCTGGCGCAACGACCCGACCCTCGACTGCGAAGACATCGTCAGCCGCGCCCCCACCACCACCGTCGCCGAATGCCCCCAGCATCTGGAGATGCAGGCCGACTTCATCCAGCGCGCGCTGGGCATCATGCATCTCAAGCCCAGTGCCTCCTGCGCCGGTCAGGGCTCGGTCAAGTCTTACCAGTTTGCCCCCACCAGTCTGACCTCGCCGCCGGCTATCGACTCGCGCAACGTCAGTGTCGACCCCGCCACACTCAAGGGTGCCCGCGGCGTTGCCGGCAAGCCCGGCCCGGCCGGTCCCGCCGGTAAGGACGGCGAAGACGGAGCAGTTGGTCCGGCCGGCGCTGACGGCACCGGTGGCGGCTCGGTCCTGGGTGCTGTCCAGGGCGGCGACGGCCTGACCACGCTGACCGTTGGCGACACCACCACCCTCAGCGTTGGCCTCGGTGGCGGCCTCATTGCCACCGCCGATGACCTGGCCGTCGACACCACCACCGCCGGCACCACCCTCACCACCGCCTCCAACTCCGGCCTCGAAGTCGCTTCCGACGGCCTCCGCCTCATCGGCGGTTGTGCCCCCGGCGAGATCCTCAAGTGGGACGGCACCGACTGGGCCTGTAACTTCGACAATGGTGCCGGTACCGCCATCACTAGCATCAACGGCGAGCTAGGCCCGGCGATCACCATCAACGGCACCGCCAACCAGGTCACCGTCACGACCGGCGTCGACACCCTCACCCTGTCGCTGCCCCAACACATCGCCACCACCTCCACTCCCACCTTCGGCGGCTTGACGCTCAACGGCGGCCTCTCGGTCACCAGCGGGGGAG
>JAQZBT010000066.1 GCA_029237755.1 Candidatus Saccharimonadota bacterium | reverse complement strand
CTTTCTGCTCCTCCTCCAACACGCTCTCGAGGAGCTCAACCTGGCCGCGCATGGAGATGTACTCCCCGACTGCCATCGAGCAGGCGCCGGCTATCAGACTGGCGATACCGGCGACGCGCACGATATGGGCATCGGAGGCTGAAGCGGCGGCGACACCGAGGATTAGCGACACATTGGTGACGAGGCCGTCGGAGACGCCAAGGAGCGCGGCGCGGGCGGTGCCGGATTGGGCTTGGGCGATCTTTTGACGACGGCGTTCGCGCTGTTTGGACATAGGCTTAGTCTAGCAAACTAGCGGGAGCAGAGCTCGGCGACGTTACCGGCGTAGGCCAGATGGGTAGCTGAGTAGAGGCAGGGGCTGCTGGGAGTGGCAGCTGCCTGCTTGGCGGGCTTGCCGCTGAAGGCGCTCAGGAGGGTTTGCCAGAAGCCGCCTTTGACGTAGGTGCGCGTGACCTGGAAGTCGTCCTTGATCCCAGCGGCGTCGGCGAGGGCCTCGTAGGATGTCTCGCGACTGGCGGTCTCGTCGATGAGACGGAGGTCCTTGGCGGTCTTGTTGTCATAGGACATGCCGCCGATCTGGGTGCGGAGAGTGGCCTCCGGTATTGCCCGGCGCGCAGAGACGTACTTTACGAAGTTGTCATACTCGTTATTGATCTGCTTTTGCAGTGAGGCGATCTCATCGGCGGTCATGCGGCGGTAGGGGCTGCCGAGGTCTTTGGACTTGCCGGCCGAGAGCACGACGTTTTCGATACCGTTTTGGGTGACCACTCCCCCGTCGAAGAGCCCGCCCGCTTCGGAGACGGGCTTGTCGTAGTACTTGAATGGCCCCATGATGACGCCGATGCTGCCAATGTCTGAACCGTAGTCGGCATATATCTTGTCGGTGGCGGCGGCGGCCCAGTAGGCCCCCGAAGCACCCATGCCCTGGATGTAGGCGTAGACGGGCTTCTTGGTCTTTTCCTTGTAATACTTGACGCCGTCGGCAATGGCGTTGGCGCCGTAGATGGTACCGCCGGGCGAGTTGATCTCGAGGATGATGCCCTTGATGTAGTCGTCGGAGGCTGCTTCCATGAGCTGCTGTTTGATGTCATAGCCGTAGGTCTCGCCCGCGAACGCAAACGGAGACTCGTCGGACTCACCGAAGATCGGACCGGTGATCTTGAGTGAGAGCAGCTCCTGGAAACCGTCGCCGTAGACGACTTCGCGGTTCACGGTGGCGGTGTCGGCCGTGTCGCCGGCAAAAGCAAAGGAGAGAATGGCGAAGAAGATCAGCGGGCCGAGGGCGGCGATGATAAAGGCGTGGTAGCCGACCCAGATATAGGCCGCTACTTTAATGAGCGACTTGGTGAAAGGATGGCGGTTGAGAAATGCTCCCATCCGGGCCATTATCTCAAAAAGGTTATGTTTGCGCTACCGTTGGCGGAGTCTGCGCCGGAAGAAATAGCCGCCGATGCCGATGCCGAGAATTACCGCGAACTGCAGCAGAGGCTGGATGTATTTTTGCGAGTGGACCGGTTGGGAGGCCGGTGTCGCTAAGGCTGTAGGGGTGGCGCTAGGGGTGGCGAAATCGTTGTTGCCCGAAACGGTGGCTGAGCCGAGATTTACTTCGGACAGGTTGACGCCGGTGCACTGCTTGCCGGCATTGAGGCAGGAGTTGACGAGAGCCGACTGGACACGGTTGTCCCAGGCCGAGAAGACGTCACCGTGCAGGCTGTACTGACCGCCACTCGACAGCATGAACTGTTCTCCCGGCCCGGTCGCGTTGTGGTAGAACAGCTCAAATGTCAGTTGCGGAATCTTCTTGCGGTGGCTGGCCGGGCAGGCACCGTTGTCGGTGTAGACGACGTGAGACTTGTGGTCGGCTGAGTCGAGGTTAACGCCGTCCCAGCAGTTGGGGAAGGTCAGGGTGCCGAAGAGCGAATGAGTGCTCGGGCAGTTTGGAATTCGGGCGTTGGATTCACCAAACGAGGCCCCGGTCTTGATGTCGCGGCAGCTCCAGCGGCCGGGGGCATCGGCCGTCTCGGCGTGGGCGTGGGGGTCGCCGGCGATCATGCGTAGCCCCTGGGGGATCATGACGACCGGTTCGTCTCCCGCGCGGCGGTAGTAGATAGTGACCGACATGTCCTCGGGGGTGCCTTTGAGCTCCGTAAGGGTGCCATTGAGTGACTTGCGATAGATGGACGGGACCCAGTAGCCGGAATGGTCAGCGTTCTCGAAACCGCGCTCGCAAGTAGAGCTCGATGCGAGGAGCGACTGCGTGTTGGAGGCGGCGTCGGTGGTGGTGTTGCCGAAGAAGGTGTGGGCATGCGATTCGCCGGGTTTACCGGGGAAGACGATGGGGTCATCGGACTTGAAATGGGAGACGCCGCAATGGATGTTCCAGGCGACGTCGCCTACAGCGCTGGCTGGGGGCGCGGGTATAAGGGTAGCGGCAAGCAGTGTGGCGAGGATGAGGCGCCCGAGCCGTCGCACTACGGCCTCTTGCGCAGGCTGTCGCGGAGCGCTCGGCGGCGGTCACGGTAGGCATGGTAGGCGTAGCCCATGGCGCCAATGCCGGCGACGGTACTAAAGACGGTGAGGGGACCGGTCTGAGGGAGCGGGGCAGCGGCGGCAGCAGGGGCCGGAGCCGGCTGGTGGTTGGAATGGTCGGTGGCAGCGGAGGCGACCTTGGGAACGTAAGCGGCGCCGGCGGTCTGAGCTTTGATCTGTTGGTCGGTAACGTTGGCAAAGTTGGGCTTGATGTCGGTGTAGAGCTTCTTGCCGTTGCACTTGATGCCGGCGTTGGGGCACTGGTTGACGAGGGCGGCCTGTACCTTGGGGTCCCAGGCGGAGAAGAAGTCCGCGTGGAAGCTGTAGCCACCGCCGCTTGAGAGCATGAAGCTCGAGCTGGGGCCGTTCACGTTCTTCCATTTCGGCTCCATGGTGACCTGAGGTACGACGACCGGGTGCGTGGCGGGGCAGACGTTCTTTTTGTGGTATGCCATGTGCGACTTGTGGTCGGGTGAGTCGAGGTTCTTGCCGTCCCAACAGTTGGGGAACTTGATGTCGCCCATCAGGCTCTCGTTGGAGTTGCAGTTGGCAAAGTCTTTGTTGCTCTTGCTCTGCTCGCCGCCGTCTGAAGTGAGGGCGCAACGGAATGAGACGAAGTCTTGCGGCGTGGTGGCCTTGGGATCACCGGCGATCATGCGCAGGCCCTGGGGAAAGGCAGTGACCTTGGGACCGGTGGTGCCACCGGCGCGGCGGTAATAGATGGTCATGGAGAAGTCTTTGGGTTGAGCAGGCTTGAGTTCCGTGAGCGTGCCGTTGGCCGACTTCTTGTATAGAGCCGGGATCCAGTAGGCGGATTTGTCGGCATCCTGGAACTCACGAGTACAGGTCGAGGGGCCGGAGTTTAGCAGTGACTGAGTAGTCGTGGCCGCGTCGGTGGTTTTGTTGGCGTAGAAGGTGTGGAGGTGGGACTTTCCGGGTTGGTTCGGGAAGACGATGGGGTCGTTGGGGGCCCAGTGCGAGCTGGTACAGGTAACGTTCCAGGACGCTTCGGAGGCGGCTTCGGCGGGCGGCGTGACCGGTATCAGGGTCGCAAGCAGGACCAGAATGAGGAAAATGTAGCGGACCATAGGGGTTTAACTCCAACAAAAGAATTCATGATATTACCACCTGGGCTGGATTTGGCAATAGTTTTATGGCTTCGTAGTCTTCCGGGCTTCGATGTAGGCGTCGACTCCGAGGGCCGCGGCGATGAGTGCGTAGGCGATATCCTGGCGCCAGTTGCCAAACGAAGTTGTCTCGTAGTAGACCAACGCGAGGACGAAGAAGAGGTTGGCCGCGAGCAGGAATGCGGCCATGATCTGACGCTTGCCGATATAGAGGTAGCCGGCGCCAAAGGCCAGGGCGTTGAGCAGAGCGGCGATCCAGGGGTGGACGGAGAAGGTGTGCTCACGGCGGATGCGAGTGATCTTCGACTCAATAAATTTTTGAAGTTCTTTGTCAGCAGCAGGAATAAAGAAGAGGCCCGCGCCCGCGAGACGCAGCAAATAGCCGCTCGAAGTGCGGGTGTAGCCGTCGAAGACCTTGTACTGGATATGGGTCTCGGTGCGGTCGGAACGGGCGATGAGGCCGTCGTCATAGAGCTCATAGGTGATGGCGCCGAGCCGGTCGCCGACGGTAGTGAAACGGCGATAGTTGAGGAAGAAGAGCAACGCCGGTAGAGCAAGAGCTAGCATCAAGCCGGGTAGGGCCACGGAGAAGAGCACGAAGGAGCCTTCGATCGCCTCTTCGCGCAGGCCGACGGCGGCGGTGAGGACGAAGACGAAGACGGCCCAGAGTATGACCGGCGTACTCAGCGCTTGGACTTTTGTGAGTTCAAAAGCGAGGTTGGTGACGGCCCTGGGGGTGAGTCGATAATTTACGTGATGCAAATAAGGCATCGAGCAATATACGCTTGCGAAGCGATTATTGCAAGATACTAACGGCTCGGGCGGCTACGAGGACGACCAGTAGGACTGAGACCAGTGACTGAATCATCATGGCGGCTTTGGCGCGGTGGCTGAGGGGTACGGTATCGGCGGAGGCGAAGTTGGTGACGTTGGTGGCGGAGAGGTAGAGGTAATCGGTGAAGCCCGGCAGCCACTTACGGGCGGCGAACTTGGGGTGGGCCTGCTGGGTGAAGAGGAAGTCCTCATGTACTTTGTCGCCAAGGGCGACGCGCTTGTCGGGGCCTCCCCCGTCCATCTCCCAGTAGAGCAGCGCAAACATGAAGATGTTGGAGGCGTAGATGGTGATGGCGTTGAGTAGTAGTTGGTGCCCGTTGATGTCGGCGGTGTTGGAAACTAAGGCTTGCACCAGGAGTAGCAGCGAGAGGATGTTGCCGAAGGCGATGACGCCGATGAGAGTGAGGGCGGCGACGCGGCGGCGGCGGGAGACGACGGTGTAGGCATCGGGGGTGACG
>JAQZBT010000004.1 GCA_029237755.1 Candidatus Saccharimonadota bacterium | reverse complement strand
GGTACATACCTGAGCTCGACCAGCTCAGAGGAGTGGCGGCACTGCTGGTATTGGTATTCCACGCGATCGCCTCGACCGAGGTGGTCAACCGCTATCTGGGCACCGACGCCCGCGGCGTCCCCATCGCCGAAAACGCCGCCGAGCTGATCGCCGCCAATGGCTTCACCGGCGTCGCTCTCTTCTTCGTCATCTCCGGCTTCATCTTTACCTGGGGCGCGCTCCAGGCGGCGAAGTTCGATTGGAAATCGTTCTTCGTCAACCGCGTCCTGCGCATCTACCCGCTCTACATTCTGCTCGTCATGGCCGCGGTATTCCTCAACTACGGCCAAGTCACCATCCTGCAGGTCGTGCAGTACCTGGCCGGCTTCGGCAACCTGTCCGCCGCTATGACTCAGTTCGACGTCGTGCTCTGGACCATCTCGGTCGAGATGCAGTTCTACCTGATTTTCCCCTTCCTGGTCCTGCTGCTCAAGAAGCAGGGGGTGAAGTACCTCTTCGGGATGATTGCCGTCATGGTGATGTTGCGCCTGATCGCCCGGGGCACCGGCATGGACCTCCATAACCCCGTCTATTGGACGCTCTTCGGCCGTCTCGACCAGTTCCTCATCGGCATGATTCTCGCCTGGTACGTCCACAAGCAAGGCTGGCTGTCGGGCGCCGTCACGGCTGTGCGCAACCGCGTGCCCACGCTAAACCTGGTGGCGGGCCTGATCTGTGCATCGTCCATCTTCCTGGCCCTCACCCGCTTCTACACCGAGAAGGGCTGGAAGTCGGGCAACTCAGTACTTCTGGTAGGCTGGCCCACCATAGAGGCTGGCATGTGGGCCGTTATCGGCATCTTCTACGTCGCCATCGCCCGGCGTGTACCCGCCCGGATTCTCCGGCCGCTGCAGTTTGTGGGTATGATCAGCTTCTCGCTCTACCTGTTGCACTACCCTATTCTCAAAGCGCTATATCGCTCTGGCCTCGTCATCAACATTCCCGACCACTCTTTCCTGTCGGGCCTGGCCACTACCGGGCTGGTGCTGCTGCCGCTATCGGTGGCCGCCGCTACGTTGACCTTCTACGTCATCGAGAAGCCGCCGCTCGCCCTCAGGCGCCGATACGTCCAGCCAGTCACACGCGACCAGCATCTGGCGACGCTCTACGGGCTCCACATGGAGTCCGACCGGCCCAGCGCCTCAACACCCTAATAGACGACGACTGCTTGGTTGGAGACGCCTGGTACGGCGTTCATATTAGCCATCAGTTGAGCCGTGGTCCAGTAGAACTTGGTACCCGACCAGGGGTCTTGGATATGGAAGCCGGCCGGATTGTTGGCCGGTCCCACCACACCGTAGACGACGCGGGCGTGCATCGAGGTCGTAGTCTGGACCACGCCGCTGCTGGTATTCCACGAATCGGCGTAGGGCTTGGAGATGTGACCCCAAAACTCGACCGGGTTGCCGGCATGGACGGCGTCGGCGATGAATGAAGCCGAGACGTTGAAGTGCGAAGTTGCGTTGCGGCCGAAGCTCTTGGCAGCCGTAGCAATGGGTCCGGCATGGACGCCGTAACCTTGCGACCACGAGTAGGTGTCGACGTAGCCGACAAACATCTGGTTGGGGTTGTCCCACGTACCGCCGTTGCGGGCTCTCGGGTTGTAGCCGACTTTGGGCAACAGGGCGCTGTCGCTGGTGTAGATGCCGCGGTAGGCGAGGAGCATGCGCAGAGACGCCAGCTCACAACTGCGCCCGTAGGCCTGCTTGTAGAGGGGTACGTTGAGGATGGTGACCTGGTTCTCGGTGGTAAAGGAGCCGCTAATCGCCTTGGTGCTGGGTAGGCCCCAGGTCGGTACGACTCCCGGCGCCACAGTGTAACTGTAGCCGGTCTGGTAACCCAGTCCGGCCGGAGTGAAGATCATGGTGTTGCCAGACCAGGAGAAGGCTCCCTGGACGGCAGGGGAGATGCTAAACCGGGATTGGGTCGAGGCATGGTCGACCGGTTGGTCGAAGGTGATCCGGATAGCACTGCCGACCTTGATGTTGCTGCCGGTCGGGGAAACTCCGCCCGTGACGGCACCATTGGTCGCGATACTAAACTCGCGGTCCTCCTCCAGCACACCGCCGATGGCCGAGTCGATGCCCTTGAGCACTCTGTATTTGTAGGTCTTTCCGCGCTCGAGCTGCTCCGGCACAAAGCGGTATGTGAGAGCATTGAGCCAACTCCCCTTGCCCTTGAGCTCAAATTCGATCGAGCTGGAGTTCGTATTCATAGGCTGGTCAAACTTGATATCGATCGGTTCACCGGGGACCAGGTGAGCGCCGGTCCGGGCACTGACGATCGAGGGCGCGTTGACGGTCGTAAACTGCACGCTCACAAGCCGCTGCAATTTGGGATCGGGCATGACACTGTCATCGACCGTAAAGGTATAGGCCACGTTCTGCTTGAGCGGTTCTATCGGCTCCCACGTGAACGTCTTGTCGTCATCCGATATTGGTCGCAGGGCCGCGGCTGGAGTCAGTGTCGCGCGCAGTTGACGCACGTCGTTGTTGGGGGCTGCCAGGGTCACGCTGAGCTTCGGTCGCACCGACTGCTTCGGACCGCCCGTCACCGGAGTAGAGGAGACCAGCGCCGGGGGAATCTGCGTCCTAATCGTCTGCTCAACATCAGGAATCGCCGCCCCAGTACCGATCCGTTTCAGGTTCGAAAGTTTCAACTTGTAAGTAGCGCCGGCCACAAACCGGGTCTTGGGCTTGAAGGTGGCGGCCGTTGCCCCCAGGAAGGTCTTCTCCTTGCTCCAAGAACCCTCAACCTTGGGCTCTATCGAAGGCTCCAGGTCGGCGGAGACTTCCTGGTTGAGCGAGACCGTCAGGGGCTCCTTCACCTTCACTACGTCCGGGTTGGGCACGACTGCCTTGAGCGCGAGCTGCGTACGCGCAAAACCCACACCGCTCAGTGCTACCACGGCGACCGCGCCTAACACAAAAAACACCACTGGTCGTGGTCGGAACACCCTCTTTATCACTGGTACGAAACGGTTACCTATAGGCAACATTCATCCTTGCCTCAACCACTACCATCTTAACATCTATCGGCCCAACTCTAGCGGGTGCGTTCGTAGATGCTCAAGGTCAGTTCTGCCATACGCTGCCAGGAATACTGCTTCACGCGTTCGCGGCCAGCCTTCGCCAATTCCTTACGCCGCTCCGGGTCATCGAGAAGCGCATCGAGCTGTTCCACCAGGCTGTCGGTACTGTCGGGGTCGAAGTACTCGGCTCCGTCGCCCAGGACCTCGGGCAGACAGGAGGAACGAGCGGCCAGCACCGGTACGCCATAGTTCATGGCCTCGAGCGGTGGCAGGCCGAAGCCTTCCGACATGGATGGGAATACAAAGACTTTGGTGTGCTCGTACAGGTACGCCAGCTCGGCATCGGGGATGTAGCCGGTAAAGATCACATTGTTGATACCCTTGGACTTGGTCTTCGCCTCGAGCTGCTCGTAGAAGTACTCCCGCTTGCCGACCAACACCAGCTTCATATCGGGGCGGTGCAGGCGGTCGAAGGCCCGGATCAGGCGCCACAGGTTCTTGTACGGGAAAGCATTGCCGCAGTACATGATGAAATCTTTGCCCTGGCCCAGGTCGGCCGGCTCCGGCTTGGCGGCCAGTGGCTCCGCCGCCTCATAGGTCACGTTCACCCGTGCGCCTTTGGCTCCAAAGCGCCGAATCAGCTGCTCGCGCACGTGCTTGCTGGGCGTGATGACGGCCGTCGACTGGGTCGCCGCCCACCACATCACGCCGCGGAACGCCGCCGGCTTGATGATGTTCTTGAGAATGTCCTTGAAGAACCCTTCCTTGCGCCTGTTTACGTAGTCGATCAGGGTCAGGTCATGAATGGTCGTGACGTGGCGTCCGCGGTACAGGACCGGGTGGTTGGGCATGGTGAAGTGAACCAGGTCCGGCCGCAAGCGGCGCAGCAGCTTCAGGAGGTTGATCTGTTCGGCTACCGAGTAGATAGGGAAGTCGGCCTTAACTTTGTGGAAGTTGGGTGCCAGCGGCTCCCACTCCTCGTAATCTTTAGCCAAGAGCAGAATCAGATACTCGTTTTGGTGGTCGATCTCCTGCAAGTGGTGCAGCAGGCGCTCGACGTATCGCCCGGTGCTGATACTGATAATCCGGGCGTCTATCGCAATCTTCATGCCTACATTATACGTTAGAGGGCTTGGAATTCGGTTTTGCGTAGGCTATTCCGAGCAACAAACCGATCGCGACCCAGATATGGACGACGTACAAAGTGGAGAACGAATAGTACTGCACGGCCACGGCTACCAGATATATCAGTACTCCCCAACTCACCGCCTCCTTGGCGATCGTCAGCTCCCTGAGCGTGATGAACGCTCGTACCGCAAGCACGATCCCAAAAGCCGCAAAAACCAGTAGTCCCGCTAAACCAGTCTCTGCTAGCAGTTCGGCCGGCTCGTTGTTGGCGGTCTGGGTGTCGGGGTACTTGGCGTTGCGGGCGCTGATGTACTGTCCGAAGTTCCCCGGACCCCAGCCAATGAGGGGCCGTTCCAGGAAGGCCTGGAGGGCCATGTCGCGGGTGTAAGCACGGTCGACGGATTTGTCCCCTATCTCGAAACTGGTGACCTGGTCAGTGTAGGCCTCCAGGGCCGGCTGCGGTGCCGGCGCCAGTGAGCCGCCCAGCTCCCTCAGGGCGGGTACTGCGAAGGTCAGGATCAGGGCCGTTATGGCCACTCCCAGCGCCCCGACGCCTACCACCACCCCCGCCCGCCGCAGCAGATGCCGGCTGAGCAGTAGCGCTACCCACAGTGCGCCAAGTACCGCCATCGCTCCGACACCGCCCCGCGACAGCGTTAACATCAGCGAAGTTACGAATAACACCCCCAACAGCCAGCTTCTCTGGATCAGTGCCCCGGCAGCGATCAGGATGCTGATCGGCAGGAGCAGGTAGTTGGCGAAGTAGAGCGGCTCGAGCGACATAGCCTGAATCCTCGGGAAGCCGAATACCTGGCCCGAATACTCCCAGCGCAGCCCTGTCTGCGTCAGCGGCAACCCGATCAGGTCGCCAACGAATTGGTAACCGCCAAATAGGCAGGCAACCGTGGCTGGTATGACGAACGCCAGCAGCAGCGGCTTCGGTTTCACCGCCCTCGCCACCTGCGCGACCGCCAGCGCCACCGCCACCACGAAGGCCGTATAGAGCGTTATGCGCAGCGCTTGGGCCGGATAGTCTGATAGTGCCGCACTGAGCGCACAGATGCCCAGGAAACCATAGAGCAGCTTCATGGGCAGGTTGGTCGGCCACCAGAACTTTGGCGCCTGTACCGCCACCATTACGATGAATATCGCCGCCAGCACCAGGCTCGGCCTGACGCTCAGGTCAAAGACCGCCAGCGAGGGTATGCGGTCAAACGGCAAGCTCGCCACGAGCAGGTAGAACCAGAGCAGGGGAGAGCGCAGCTTCATAAGCACATTGTACGCAAACTTAGGGCAATAGTCGTGACCGCTGCCCTAGCGCTTTTTTTGGCCGACCGACCGGAGTACTCCGGCCAGCTTCTGTGCCGAGGTAGCCCAGGTAAACTTCTTGGCGTGTTCGATGCCAGCCTCGCGCATTGCCGCCAGCCGGACATCGTCGTCCAATAATTTCTGTATCAACTCCGTCAGCTCCGCCGGATCATCCGTCTGCTCGACGTAGGCCGCCGCCTCACCGCCTGCCTCGGACAACGACGAGTTGCGCGCCGTCACGGTCGGGGTGCCGCAGGCCATCGCCTCGAGTAGCGGCATGCCCCAGCCCTCATAGTGTGACGGCCAGACAAACAATTTCGCGCCGGTCATCAGGGCCGGCTTATCGGCGTCGGCGAAGTAGCCCGTCCGCACGATTGAGTCCTGTCCCAGGCTCTGTTCGAGCTCGTCGATCTCTTCGTCCACGTAACCCCACCCCCAATCGCGGCCGGGCGCGCCGGCCAGCACCAGTTGGTAACGCTGGCGCACTTCGTCGGGCAGGGCGGCATAGGCCCGCACCAGTCCGGCGACGTTTTTGCGCGGGTCCATCGTGCCCACAAAGAGCAGGTACTCCCGTGTGATACCGTACTTCTTCTTTACGGCGGTCACGGCCTCAGCCTCAGCCGGCTTGTACTTATCCTGGTCGAGCGCCGGCTCAACGACGGTAATCTTGTCCGGGTCAGTCCCATAGTGCTTGATCAACTGGCGCTTGGTGTTCTCAGACACCGCTACCACATGGGAGGATTGGCGGACCGACTGCGGTACGCGGCGGTGCATGTACTCGCGATGGCGGGGGACGAGAAACTGCGGCGCATCCTCAAACGCCAGGTCATGCACCACGATGACCGAGCGGCGCGACAGCACGAGAGGCGTCCGGAAGAAGTTAGGGAAGAGCCAGACGTCGGCCTTGGCTCCCGACATCACATCCAAGGGCGGCGCTATCAGGTAGTGGTCCATCGCGTTGAAGACCTTGCCCGGGAAGAGGCTGATGCGGTGGTACGAGACATTGGGCGGCGACGGATTCAGCTTCTCGGGCTTCTTGGTCACGAAGCTGATGTATGTGAGTAGGAACTCGTCGTGGGGCATCTGCTTCGTCAGCTCAGTCAATAGGTTGTAGGCGTACTGCGCGACCCCGGTCTTCTGCTTGCGAAACATAGCCGAGGCTTCGATCCCGATCTTCATCGCTTCTCCCCTATCAACCGTTCAAATAGCGGCCGGTACTTCTCTTTGTAGACGTGGCCGAAGGTCATGGTCGGGCCTGCCTTGCGGGCGGCGGCCTTCATAGCTGCCAGCCGCTTCTCGTCGCCGAGCAGCTTCACCAGGGCGCCCGCCAACTTGCCCGGTTGGTGCGGCTCCACCAGTAGCCCGGCCTCGTCCGGCACCATCTCGGGGATACCGCCTACCTTGCTCGCCACTACCGGCACACCGGCCAGCAGCGCCTCCACGGGTGCCAGCGGCGCGGCGTCGTGGTGGGTGGGGTAGACGAAAATGTCGGCCGTCACCAGCAAGTCCCAGACGTTGTCGAGGTGGCCGAGCAGGCGGAAGTGCGGCTGGAGCTTGTGCTTCTCAATGCGCGCCTGCAGCTCGCTCTCGTCCGGGCCTTTGCCGGCCAGCCAAAACTCGACCTGCGGCACCTTCTTGACGACCTCGGCCGCCGCTTCGACCAGATCAAACAACCCCTTGTCCTTGTCCAGGCGTCCGGCGTAGGCCACTATCTGCTTGTCCTGTGGCCTCCCCATAGCCGTGCCGGCACCCTTCAGGGCGCCGTTGTTGATCAAGACGAACCGGCTCTGGTAGCGCTTGGGCAGGTTGGCGTCGATGTTCGCCTGCTCCGCCTTCGAGGTCATGATCACGGTATCGGCCCGCTCGAGCGCCCAGTAGTACGACTTGGACATGAACCGGAAGGGGTGCGCCGCGATGTGCTTCATATCAGCGTGGTCAAACCAGACCACCGGCACGCCTACCAGCTTGGCCGCGATTGTGCCGAAGATCTGGTCGTCCCGGCTCTGCACCACCAGCAGGTCGGCGCGGCGCGACACCAGGACCCAGGCGTACTGCGCTACGAGCAAGGGATAGAGCAGGTAGTACAGCGGCATCCAGCGCCGGTGCGTCTCGTTCTGCAGCCACAGGTTCTTGAAAGTCTTAATACCCTGGCGGCGGCAGTGCTTGAGCAGCTCGGGCACTCGCGTCACGACCGTTACGTCCACGCCGTCGTCTTTCATCACACTGCCCAGGTTGTATGCAAACTGCTCCGCGCCCCCGTACTGCCAGCGGTAAGCGTTTCTGACCACTACAGCGCGTTTTAAGTGCTTATTCTTCATTGCCGTCTTATGCCTGTCCTATCAGATTTTGCTGGTGATTTACTGTACAATAATTCTTGACGTGGAATTTCTTACGGCAACCCGGAACCGTTACAGGTATTCTATTATACTGCTTCGGCAGTTGGTGATTACCGACTTCAAGTTACGGTATCAAGGTTCAGTACTCGGCTACGCCTGGTCGTTACTGCGCCCGCTGATGCTGTTTTTGATTTTGTATGTCGTCTTCGTGCAGTTCCTGAAGATTGGCGGCGACACCCCCAACTACCCGATATACCTGCTCATTGGTATCGTGCTGTGGAGCTTCTTCTCGGAGATGACCAGCCAGAGCCTGGGCTCAATCGTCGGTCGCGGCGATCTGATCCGCAAGATTCCCATCCCGCGCTGGACCATCGTCGTCTCGACCAGTATTTCCGCCATCATCAACCTGCTGCTCAACCTGCTCGTGGTCGCGGCCTTCATGGTCTTCAACAATGTCGAGCTTGGCTTCAACGCCATCTGGCTGCCCCTGATCCTGCTAGAGATATACATGTTTGCGCTTGGCGTATCGCTCTTTCTGGCCGCCGCCTTCGTCCGCTACCGCGACATCACCTACATCTGGGAGGTGATCCTGCAGGCAGCTTTCTATGTAACGCCCATCCTCTATCCGCTGACACTGGTCAAGGACGAGTTCTTACAGAAAGTGATTATTCTCAACCCGATGGCCCAGGCTATCCAGGACGCGCGCGAAGTCCTCGTCACTCCGCAGACTCTGACCATCTCGGAAGTGTTTGGCAGTGACGCCGCCCGTTTTATCCCAATCCTGATGACCCTGATCATCCTGCTCGCCTCGATCAACTACTTCCGGCGCCACTCTAAGTATTTTGCGGAAAACATCTAGCCATGCCCAAAGAGCCAGCCATCACAGTCCGTTCGGTCGACAAGTCCTTCATCCTGCCGCACGAGAAGCAAAGCTCGGTCAAAAGCATGGTCATCAACATGTTCCGCAGCCGCAGCTACGAAAAGCAGCACGTGCTCCACGACATCTCGTTCGAAATCCAGGAAGGCGAATTCTTTGGCATCGTCGGACGCAACGGCGGCGGCAAGAGCACGCTGCTCAAACTGTTGGCCGGCATCTACACCCCCGACACCGGGTCCGTCACGGTCCGCGGCAAGCTGACGCCGTTCATCGAGCTGGGAGTCGGGTTCAATCCGGAGCTCACCGGCCGCGAAAACGTCTATCTCAACGGTGCTCTGCTGGGCTTCAGCCGCCGCCAGACTGAAGAGATGTACGACGGCATAGTCGAGTTTGCCGAGCTCGAGGCATTCATGGACCAGAAGTTGAAGAACTACTCTTCCGGCATGCAGGTGCGGCTGGCCTTCTCCATAGCTATCCGCGCCAAGAGCGACGTGCTCCTGATCGACGAAGTCCTGGCTGTCGGCGACGAAGCTTTTCAGCGCAAATGCCTCGATGTCTTCGAGCGGTACAAGGCCGAAAAGCAGACCATCATCCTGGTCACGCACGACATGGACACGGTCCGCAAGTTCTGTACCCGAGCCATGCTCATCAGCAAAGGCGAGATAGTTAAGATCGGCAATCCGCGTGTCGTGGCCGAGAAGTACAGCCAGCTCAACCAGCAGGCCATCGACCGCGACGTAGCCAAGTCCAACGATTCCGGCGAAGGCGACCGCTTCCTCAAGGCCCGGGTGCTGGGGGCCGACTCCAAGCCCCAGCAAAGTTTCGGAGTCGGTGACACCCTGACCGTAGACCTGAGCTGGAAAGGGCTGGATGCCAGCCGCGTCGAAAGTATCGGCGTAAACATCTTCAAGCTCAGCGGCGAGCACGTCACGGGTATCAACACCCGCTTCAGCAAACACGCCGCCGACTGGAAGGAGCGCCAGCGCATCGCCATCGACTTCAAGCTCGATATCACGCCCGGCCGCTACTACATCCTGGCCGAAGCCTTCGAACGCGAAGGCAAGCGCGTCGACTCGCTGCTGGCCGGACCGCAGTTCACGGTAGCATCCACCGATGTGACCTGGAGCGGGCTCGTGGAGCTACCTCACAAGTGGCGGGAATCCGCTGGGGCCAAGGATGAAGGTTAGCGAATGCACTTACTGCGGCGCTAGCGGCCTCGAAAGTGTCACCCATCGCCTGGATGGCAATGTAATCCTCCGTTGTGCCGAGTGCGGCCTGATGATGGTCGAGACCATACCGGACGACCTCGATGCCGTCTATGAAGCCGAATACTTCAGTAAAGCCCAGGATACCAAGACCGGTTACACCGACTACTTCGCCTCGCCGCCCGCCAACCTGATCGGCAAGTATGCCTTCGCCCGTCTCTTTGTGTCAGACCCCACGTCCCACCTCGACCTCGGTTGCGCGGACGGATCGCTGATGGAGATCTTTCGGGAGGCCGGGTTCGATACGGAGGGCATAGATATATCGGCCGCGGCCATCGCTATCGCCAAGGCGAAGGGGCTCGATGCGACGCGGTCAAATCTGGAGCCATTCCCGGCCAAGCTGCGTCCGGCTCATCTCGTTACCGCCTTTGATCTGCTTGAGCACACTATCCACCCCGGTAAGGTCCTGCAGCAGCTGCACGAGCACCTGGAGCCCGGCGGGTACCTCGCCTTCTCTACCCTCGCCGTCACCCAAGTTGATACGGCCGAATACTGGTTCAACAACTCCCTCGAGCACACGGTCTACTTCACCGAGCCGTGCCTGGAGCGTATCCTCACCGACACCTTCGGTAAGGGGAACTTTGCTTTCACTCAAGTCGAGTCGGGCGGGGTCCGCGAGTTTTGGGGCGTCGCCAAGCGCGGGAGGCTGCAATCTGAAGCCAAGGTCATCAAGCACATTTCAGATGGCACCTTCGACCTCAAGGATGCCCAGAAGGGCTACTTGATCAGTCTCTTCTACAACCAGGCAGCCATGTTTGGCACCACCCGCAAGGTCATCGAGCACTTCCAAGCCAAGTGGACTCCCGCCCAGCTCCTCCAGGCCAGGTTCTACCTCAACTACTACCAGGGCAAATTTGAAGCCGCCGTCCGCGTCACCGCCAACAACCGCCATCTCCTCGCGGCGCACGACTCGATCTTCTGGCAGGCACTCAGCCATGCGCAGGAGGCGATGTACAGCGCCCGTCAGAGCGCCGCCACCCAGGAGAGTACCGAGGAGATCCTCTCCCTGCGCGAACAGGTCTTCCAGCTCAAGGGCCAAGTGCATACGTTGCGCCACTATCACATCATCGGCCCCCTCATCCGGTTCCGGGAACGGCTCGGGCCCATCTACCGCCAGGGGATCGACCTGCGCATCCGCAGCGTGCACGCGGCCAAGCGCCTCGCTGCAAAGGTGCTCCCGGCGCCGGTCCGCCAGGGTATCAAGCGTATGATCAAGTACGACTACAGCGCTAAGTTTGCCCGTGTGCGCGTCATCACCAACCGGCCGTGGAATAAAAACGCCCCGTTGGTATCGGTCGTCATTCCCTATTACAACCGCGCCGATACCATAGATGACACTATCGGTTCGCTTCACATCCAAACCTTTACCGACTTCGAGGTCCTGATCGTAGACGACGGCTCCACTGACCCGGTCAGCACTCAGAAGCTCAAGGATTTGAACCTGAAGGGACTCGACGCCCAGATCATCCACCAGAAAAACCAGGGTGTCTCGGCCGCTCGCAACACCGGCATCAGCAAAGCCAAGGGCAAGTACGTCATCTGCCTGGACTCCGATGACGTCCTGGAGCCCACCTTCATCGAGAAGGCCAGCGTCCTGATGGAGACTTCACCGGACGTCTCGATAGCTACCAGCGACCGGGAGGACTTCGGCGTTATTGATGCCCGCACCGTCTACAGCCCTTACGATCCCCAGGACCTCTGGATCAACAATATGATCATCACAGCCGCCGCCTTCCGCAAAGAGGCGTGGCGCGCCTCCGGCGGGTACAAGTCGGGCATTGGCTACGAGGATTGGGAATACTGGATCAACCTGGGCGAGAACGGTTACTGGGGCCAGGTGATTCCGGAGCCGTTGTTCCGTTACCGTACGTCGATGCAGTCGCGGTTCATCGGCGACAAGGATATCCACTTCAATAACATCAAGAAGATTAGGGAATTACACCCCAGGTACAAGCAGAAGGTCTCGGCGTTGCAGGCCAAGCGCCAATTTACCAAGCGAGTGGTGGAGCCGGCCTCGGCGTTCACGAACCTGGACAACAAGGCCTTCTACGCCAACCCTGACAACGGGCGCCCCAACATCTTGATCACGGTGCCGTGGATGACCTTTGGCGGGGCAGAGACCTTGATCTACAACGACTGCCGTCAGATCAAGGATGAGGTCAACTTCTCCTGCAGCACCGGTCTCAAATCGAAGCACGAGTGGGAGTACAAGTTCAAAGAGATCACTCCCCGCGTCTACCACATGGCCAATCTCTTCGAGGACCCCGCCCTCTATATCGAATTCGTTGCCAACTACATCGAGACCAGGCAGATCGACATCCTTCACGTCATCCACAACGGGTTCACGTTCGACATGCTCGCCGAACTCAAGAGCCGCTTCCCGGATCTCAAGGTGGCGGTCACGCTCTTCAACGACCGCGTCGAGTACTTCGACCAGTCGATTGCCGCCCAGCAGTACATCGACGCCTTCTCTAGCGACAACGAAGCCGTCGCCGGCCACTTCGAGCAGGAGCTTGGCGACCGCGCCCGCGTGCGCATCATCCCCAACGGGATCAACTGCTACGACGAATTCAGCCCCGTACTGTTCGACCGCGCGTCCGAGCGGGAGGCGCTCGGCATCGCACCCAATGAGCTCGCCGTCCTCTTCGTCGGTCGCTTCTCCCCCGAGAAGAACCCCGATGTGTTCGTCCGCGCAGCGGGTCAGCTCCTGGCCAAACCCAAAAACCGGAGTCTGCGCTTCTTCCTCATTGGCGATGGCCCGACCAAGAAGGATGTCGAGGACCTCATGGCCGAGATCAACCGGCCCGAGATCATCAACCTGGGTTACCAATCCGAGCCGGCACGCTACCTGAGCGCCGCCGACATCTTCGTCCTGCCTTCCTCGATCGAAGGCTTCCCGCTCTCAATCCTCGAGGCCATGGCGATGCGGCTGGCGGTCGTAGTTTCGCGCGTCGGCGCCATTCCTGAGGTCATAGATTCGGGGCGTGACGGCGTGATTGTCACACCCGGGTCGGATACGGAGATCGCCGCCGCCATCGGCGAGTTGTTGCGCGATCGGGACCTACTCGAGAATATGAAGACGGCCGCCAGACAGAAAGTCGAGTCGCAGTACTCTACAATTGCCCTGGGCCGCAACTACCTAGGCATGTACAGGGACCTGAGCAAATGAGAATCCTCCTGATCGGCGCCGACGGCTTTCTCGGGCGCAACCTGGCCGCCGAGTTGTCTGACCATGAACTCTACGGCGCCAGCCATGTGCTCGAGACCGAAGGGCGCAACTTCAACATCGACCTGAGCAAACCCGACTCCATTGCCGCCGTACTGGAGCAGTCCCAGCCCGAGGTCATCGTCAACCTGGCCGGGATCGTCGCCAATAACGAAACAGCCAGCCTCAACGCCGTATTCACGACTAATCTGCTTGATCAGTTGCTAGCCACGGGGACGCATCCGAAGCGGGTGATCGTCACCGGTTCGGCAGCTGAGTACGGTATCGTGAAGCCCGAGGAGCTCCCTATCCCCGAGGACGCTCCAGTGCGGGCCGAAAACTTCTACGCCAAAGGCAAGGCCGCCGAAACGGCCGTCGCGCTCAAGTATCGCAAAGAGCACAAGCTACCGGTATTCGTCGCCCGGGTGTTCAATCCCATCGGTGTCGGCATGAACCCGCGTATGCTCATCCCCAACGTGATTGCCCAGGTCCAGGCCTGTGCCGCCGGCGAGAGTAAGTCCATTGAGATTAGCCGTCTCGACTCGTTGCGCGACTACATCGCTGTCCGGGACGTCGCCCTGGCCTACAAGGCCCTGATAGAAGGCGAGCCCAGCCACGATATCTACAACGTCGGCTCGGGCGTCGCTACCTCCAACAGCGACCTCATCAACCTGATCCTCGACAACTGGGGGCTCGAAACCCGCCCCAAGCTGGTTGAAACCGCTGACCAGCCGGAACCACTGGCCGCAGCGCAGGCCGACATCTCCCGGATCAAACACGACCTGAAGTGGTCACCTCGTAGTACCATCGAACAATCGGTAAAGGAAATCTGTGATGCCAGTAAATAACGACACCATCAAGATCATCATCGTCGGCGCCGGTAAAGCGGGCGAGTTAATCGCCGAAGATATTCGCGAGCGCCAGGATGCCAACTTTGAGATTGTCGGCTTTGTCGACGACAACCCCTCCAAGCAGGGCAAGACCGTGGGCGGAGCGCCGGTGCTGGGTACGGGTGCTGATCTACCGGCCCTCGCCAAAGAGCACGAGGTCGAAGAGATCTTTATCGCCATTCCGTCTGAGCGGGGCAAGGCCGTGCGCGACATCATCGAGCGCACCGCCGGCATGAAGCTCACGTACAAGATCCTACCGCGCCGCTCAGAGGTTCTGATGCAGGAGTTCACCGAAGACTACCTGCACTACATTCGCAAAGTCCGCGTCGAGGACATGCTCGGCGGCGAAATCCTCAAGTCCGACCAGCAGGAGATTACCGATTTTGCGCGCCCTCAAACCATTCTCATCACCGGGGCTGCAGGATCGATCGGTTCCGAGCTCAGCCGTCAGATCGCGGCCCACAAACCCAAGCGGGTAGTCTTCTACGACTGGTGGGAGAACGGCATGTTTGCTTTGCGCAACGAGCTGGTGGAGGCCTACCCCAAGGGCAACTTCGAGTTCATCATCGGCGATATCAAAGACCATCTCAAGATTGACCAGGTCATGAAGACCTTCAAGCCCGACACCGTCTTCCACGCTGCCGCCTACAAACACGTGCCCCTGATGGAGTACAACGGCGCCGAGGCCATCAAGAACAACATCATTGGCACCAAGACCGTCGCCGAAGCCTCGATCAAGCATGGCGCCAAGAAGTTCATCATGGTCTCGACCGACAAGGCCGTGAATCCCACCAATATCATGGGCGCCTCCAAGCGGGCCGCCGAGATGGTCATCCACACGCTCGCCGAAAGCCAGACCGGCACCGCGCTCTGCTCGGTGCGCTTCGGTAACGTCATCAACTCAAACGGCAGCGCCATCCCGATCTTCGAGAAGCAGATCGACCAGGGCGGTCCGGTCACCGTCACGCACAAAGACATGACCCGCTTCTTCATGACCATTCCGGAAGCCGTGCACCTCATCCTGCAGGCTTGGGTAATGGGGGAGAGCAACGACCTCTTCGTCCTCGATATGGGCGAGTCCATCCGCATCTACGACCTGGCCAAGCTGCTTATCACGCTCCAGGGGTACGTGCCGGAGAAGGAGATAAAAATCAAGATTGTCGGTACCCGGCCGGGCGAGAAACTCTATGAGGAAGTGCTACTCAAGCAGGAAGAGACCAAGGCCACGGCCGTAAAGAAGATCTTCCGCACCCAAAACTTCATGGACTTCGATAAGCTCAGTTTCCTCAACCACCTCAGTCTGCTCGTCGAAACCGTCGAGGACGACGGCCTCAACGTGCCCGCGATTCGCGAGCGGCTACAGCAGATGGTCGCGACCTACAAGCCCGCCAAGCACTAGAGTCTATCTAACGACGCGCTGGAACCAGTTGCCGCCGGGCGTGTCGCTGGTGTAGCGGTACCAGCTGCCGTTCTGCATGTAGTAGGGGATCAGAGTGTACCAGCCCACCTTCAGGGACGAGAACGTATTGCTGAACGTGTGTTGAGCTCCAGGGTTGATCGTGATCGGCGCGCCCCACGGGGGATCACAGTTGGTGTAGCTGCTGTACCGGCACTGCAGGATCGAGCTCTGGAGGATTGCCGGCTTGTCGCCCATGTTCTGGACGGTGTATGTCACGGTGACCGATCCGCCGGGAACCGGGACGAGCGGGTTCGAAGTGAACGGTGCAATAATCTTGAGATTGGCGACATATGGCGGTACCGTGAGCGGTAGCATATTGCCGATGCCATAATCGCTGGAGTACTTGTACCAGTTACCGTTTTGTTGGTAGTAGGGCGTGAAGTAGTAGGTGCCGGCGCCTACGGTGAAGGTATTACTGAAAGTCTGTTGCGCTCCAGGATTAATCGTCACCGGCGCGTTCCAGGCTGGATCGCACGGCGTATAGGTGTTGTAACGGCACTGGAGCAATGAGTTCTGATAGATGGCGGGCTTGTCGCCCATATTGCGGACGGTGTACGTGACGGTCACTTGCTGGCCGGGGATAGGGGCGGCCGGTGATGCCCAAATGGGGCCGACCAGCTTCATATTGGCAACGTAGGGCGGCACGGTCAGTGGCAGGGCGTTGCCGGTCATGGCGACCGTATCAGGCGCCAACCGCCACCATACGCCGTCTACCAGTACGAACGGCGTAAACCAGTATTGGCCCGCCCGGACCGTTACGGATTGAGTGAAGGTACGCTGTTCGTCGGCCGCCAGTGTGACTGCGCCTCCCCAGGGTGGGTCGCAGTTGGTAGTCGTGTTCAAGCGGCACTGCACTATCTGGCTCTGCAGCGTGATGGAGCTGGTACTCGTGTTGTGGATCCTAAACGAGATGGACGTTTGCTGGCCGGGGACGGGCGCTGCCGGGGAGGCCGAGATCGGACCGACCAACTTCAAATAGGACGAGGTCGGGTCGCCGCCGTTAGGGGAGCCAAACCAGTTGGTGAAGTAGTTATAGAAGTTGCGGTTGCCATAAGAGCTGCAGCTATTACCCGTACCGAAGCCGGCCGCTAGCGAGGCGGCGTTGGGCTGGTAGGGGGTGTATGAGTACAGGGCAGCTGTGCCGTGGGTGGCAATGTTGACGTTGGTGCCGCCGCAGCCTGCATTGGGGTGGTACTGCACGAACCGGGTGCCTACCTTATAGGGCACAGTCCAGTTGGGGTTCTCATCGTAGAAGTTGCGCAGGTGGCGGGTGCCCTGGTAGACCTGCTTGGCAAATCCGTAATAAGCCGGGTTACAGGCTGCCGTGTCCGGGCAGGCGAAACCCATCGCCGTGCGGTACTGCCACGGGTAGGGCCAAGTGTCGGTGATCAGCCCGTTCTCCTTCTGCAGCGTCACCAGGATAACTTTTGGATTAATTCCAAATTCCTGGGCGTTGTTCCAGATAATCTGGGCAGCAGTGATACCCCCTGCTGGTACCGGATTACCGTTGAGGTTGTTGGCACCTGTTGAAGGGTTCTCGTAGTAGTCCTTCAAGCATTTCCAGGGAGGCACGGCACCTTGGGCACCTGTGCCGGCCGCATGCCAGGTATCGCACACCGGGACCTTGGCATTGAGGAAGGCCTGAATAGCAGCCACGCTCATGGAGTTCTTATCGGTGAAGATGTGGTCATCGATGATGCGCCCGGGCTGGAAAGTCGCCGTCGCAGCCTCGGCCGGTGCCGCCGTCGCTGCCAGCGTCGACCCAGCCATAGCCAGGATCAAGGCTGCTATTCCGAGTACCCGCCGCATCAGTTCACCGTCACCGTTTGGCTGTCAGACGTACCTTTGGAGGTGGCGTTTTCGAAGCTGACAGTCAGGGTCCAGTTGCCCTTGGCCAGGCCGGACTTACTGATACGCATGGTTCCGCACGCGTAGTAGGAGGTGATCTGCGTCACCTGGCTCGAGGCCGAGACGGAGGCTGACCCTGAGCGGCTGAGGGTAGCCGTACAGGTGCCGGTGGTCTGACCACCCACCAGGGCGTCGACGTTGAAGGTCGAGGCATTCTGGTCTGTTCCGCTGATGGTCGGCTTTACAGTGGCTTTGTTGTCGGGAGTGGCCTGGGGGCTGCCGGCGGGGGCAGCAGTCGGTGATGGAGTCTGGCGACCGGCCTGCTCCGAGTCTTCCTTGGGGTCAAAATCAGAATCATCAGGGGTAGCGCTGGCGCTCGGACTCGACTCCGGGTTTACGGTCGTCGTCTTCTTCTGGTCCTGGCTGGCAAATGCGATTACCGCCACCAACAACGCCGCCCCTACTCCTGCCAGTATGAGCCAACGCTTCTTCTTATCTGTTGGAGCCGACTTTTTCATCTTCGCCCTATTTGTGTGAATTATATCATGAGCGCTATCTGCAAACTTGCTTGTCCTTGCGATTATCCGGCAGTCCTTATCGAGTGCCATCGGTGGTTATCACAAACCGCCTGGGATATGATGGCGTCATGCTTGAGAGCTTGCGCAGGTATCGCCTCTACCTAGCTATCACCACCGGGGTGCTTTTTTTGTCGTTCGCCTTCAATGTGTTTGGCGCCGTCACCACGCTTGGCTTCAACGAGAACTTTAAAGACTCCGAATCGCTCGTCACCAACCAGGTCCTCTGCGAAGGCCGCTACCACCACGGCCAGCTGCTGAGCTTCAAGGACGAGAAGACGCCGGCTACCACCCGGGTAGGGTGTGAGCCGCAGAAGCTCAAGCCCTACTCCTCGCACTTTGGCCTGCAGGGTCGAGTGCTGGTCGTGGCAGCGGCCGTCACGGGCATCAAAGAGACCACCTTCATCAAGCTGGCAACCCTCGCCACGGCCCTCGTATCCGCCCTGGTTCTGGCCCTGACCGGGTTGTGGGTCAGGCGCCGCTATGGACTCATCCCGGCCGTCACCTTTACCGCTCTCATCGCCATCTCGCCGATGGTGGTAGGCTTTGGCCGCAATCTCTACTGGGCGATGCCCCTGATGTTTGCCTCCTTAGCCTACACGCTCTGGTTCTACCGCCCGCAAGCAGCCCGGAAGCGCGCGGTGTGGTTCTGGTCCGGCCTCGGGGTGCTGTTCTATCTGCGCTACCTCTGCGGCTACGAATACGTCACGTCATTCACGCTCATGGTCGCCGCCGCCATCGCTTACCACCTCTATATGGGACGGGCGCAGCGCAAGTCATACCTGCGCGAGTTCTCGCTGCTGCTGGCGACCGCCGTCCTGAGCTTCTCGCTCGCTATCGGCACGCATGTGCTGGCGCTCAGCACCGACACCGGCTCTGTCTCCAAGGCGGTTGAAACTATCAAGCAACGGGCGGTGGCCCGTACCGCCGACGCCGGGCCGGCAGCACCCATTGCCATCGACGGGCTGCGCCGGAATGTGAAGGAAGTCTACCACGCCGCCACCGCCTACGCGGACCTTGATGCTAAAGCCCAGAGCGGATCCATGCCCTGGGCGGTCATCGCCGCCGGCGCCAACTACCTGTTCCTGCCGGTCGTCCGCTTCCCACTGGCCCTGACCGAGCCATTCGCCACCTATAGCCAATCGTTTGCCGCGCTGCTATTGGCGCTGGCTGCCCTGTTCCATTTCCGCCAACACTGGGCCGCGGGCCTGCGCCGGGAGGTCGACGCACTCTTCGTCGCCATGGGCGTCGGGCTGGCCGCCATGCTCAGCTGGCTAATCCTGGCCCCGTCCCACTCACTCGTCCATGCGCACATCAACGGCATCCTCATCTACCTGCCCTTCGCCATCTTTGGCTACGCCGCCATCGGCGTCGCTGTCCAGACACTCATCCGGCGGCTGCGCTAAAAACGCATCAGGGGCACCTTAGCCTGGTCTCCCAGGACTAAAGTGCCCCATCTGAGACGACTACAGCTGTGCGACGTAGGCGTCGAGACTGATTCCTTCGCGATCCTTCGGGGATACGTTGACCACCGGCTGCATCCAAGTCAGGCCAATCTCCGGGTCGGCCAGATTCACCACGCGTTCCGCGTCCGGGTCAAAGTCACCGTCCAGCAGATAGCAGTAGACCGACCCCGCTACCAGCGCCTGCAATCCATTGCCGTAGCCGGGCGGAACGTACAGGGCTGTGCCGGGTGAGAGGACTACGCACTCCCATCGCCCAAAGGTCGGGCTGTCGGGGTGCGTCAGGT
>JAQZBT010000065.1 GCA_029237755.1 Candidatus Saccharimonadota bacterium | reverse complement strand
CAGGCTTTTGTGGCGGCAGTGTATGTGACCGGTGCGCTGTTTGTGGCGACGATCGTAGGTGTGATTCAGTTGATCGGGCATATCCCGGTCTTGATCATGAATCTGTTTTCCAACACTGTGCCGCCGGCTGCCGCGACGGCGTCCGGACCGGTGGGCATCGTCTTCATAATGAACAGTATTTCGGTACTGGGTTACTCGTACATCTTCCTCTTTATGGCAAACATCGCGGTAGCGCTAGCCGCCTTCAACGTCCTGCCGTTGCCGGCGCTCGACGGCGGACGCTGGGCCCTGATCGCCTACCAGAAGGCAGCGAAGCGGCGGATCAGTGCCGAGCTTGAGGCCAAGATCCACGCGACCGGGTTTATGGCACTTATCGGACTAATGCTCCTGATCACCGTCTACGATCTCAGGAAGTTCTTCTAATGCCGGAGGACAAACCGGCGCATTCACACAGAGGACGGCGCGGGCCGGAATTTCTGCATGTGCCTTGGACCCTGACCGACCTGCTCGTCATGGTCATATCCTGGATCGGTATCCAGGTGGTGCTGATTCTGGCGTTGGGTTTCCTGGCGGGATATGTGCCGGCAATCCGGGAGTTCCTCGACGGCGTGAAGGACGGCGAGATCCTTAACCTGTTCGCGCTCGACATGGTCGACGCGTTGGCGGGATTGGGCGTAATCTGGTTGTTCCTGCGCAAGTACCGGGTCGGCATCAGATCTCTGGGCTGGCGGCCGTTTGATCCGGGCAAAGCAATACTATATATCGTTGGAATTCTGCTGTTTTTTGTCGTGGCGTCGGCGCTGCTGCTGTGGCTCGTCAGCAAGCTGGTGCCCGGGTTTAATGCCGACCAGGCGCAGGATAACGCGTTTATCGAATCAGCTGCCCAGAACCGCAACCTGGCTCTGATAGCGTTGGTGTTGATACCGCCGATTTTGGAGGAGACGATCTTCCGCGGCTTTATGTTTCCGGTGATGGCCCGCAACTGGGGCGTGGTGTGGGGTGCGATCGGTTCGTCGGTCGTATTCGGGTTGGCGCATTTCCAGGCTAACATCTCGCTTTACACATTCTTGCTGGGGCTGTTGCTCTGCTTCATGTACGTGAAACTCAAGAGTATCTGGCCTGGAATTGCGCTGCATATGCTCAATAACTACCTGGCGTTTCTGGCCCTTTCGGCGAAATGATGGTACGCTAGGCTCAAAGCGACGAAGGGGTATCCCGCCCTGGAGCTGCCGGCGAGGAGCCGTGACGGAGACTCCACCGTATAAAGGAGAGTCCGCTCAGGCGGATGACAAGGCCGCTGCAGCGATGCAGAGGCGAAGGCAAGATGGTACCGCGAGTAAGCCTCGTTCTTGCCAGACACTTTTTTGTGTTTGGCCGGAGCGATTTTTTATTTGCTAAGGAGGACTTATGAGACTTTCGCAAACATTTGCAAAAACTTCGAAAACGCTGGCAGGCGAGGGCGACAGCCTGAACTACCAGCTCCTGACCAGGGGTGCATTCGTGGACCAGCTCATGGCTGGGGTTTATACGTATTTGCCGCTGGGTCTGAGGGTGCTGCGCAAGATTGAAAACATCGTGCGGGAAGAGATGGACAGGCTCGGAGCAGAAGAGATACTCATGCCGATGCTCCACCCGAAAGAGCCATGGGTAAAGACCGGTGGCTGGGATAGTATCGACGTGCTATTCAAGATCAAGAGCCGCACCGGCAACGACTACGCATTGGGTCAGAGCGAAGAGGAGGTAGTTAGCCCGCTAGTGCTGAGCCGAGCCCAGTCCTATAAGCAGTACCCGGTCAAGGTCTACCAGATTCACTGGAAGTTCCGGGATGAGCTGCGGGCCAAGTCGGGCATCATGCGCGGCCGCGAGTTTTACATGAAAGACATGTACTCCTTCCATACCAATCAAGAGGACTTCGACGCCTTTTATAAGGAGGCCAAGGAGGCTTACTTGCGGGTGTTTGACCGCCTGGGCTTAGTGGCCAAGGTGACAGAGGCTTCAGGAGGTGCATTTAGCGAGAAGGTGTCTTATGAGTTCGAGGTACTGACAGACGCCGGTGAAGATGTCATCTACTACTGTGACGACTGCGATTTCTGCGTGGAAGACGAGATTGCCAAGGTGAAGCCGGGCGATGAGTGTCCTCGTTGCGGCAAGGGCAAACTCAAGGAGGCGAAGTCGGCCGAGGTTGGCAACGTATTTGATCTGGGGCAGAAGTATGGTAAAGCATTTGACCTGGGCTTCGTTGATGATAAGGACCAGAAACAGTACCCGATAGTGGGTTGCTACGGTATCGGTATCTCACGTGTAATGGGTGTGCTGGTCGAGAAGTATGCTGATGAGAAGGGGATTGCCTGGCCGGAAAGTGTGGCGCCTGCTCAGGTCCACATAGTTCGCCTGGGAAACCAGGATGAAGTAGTAGAGGCAGCCGACAAACTATATTCCGAGCTGCGAGACGCCGGGGTCGAGGCCCTTTATGATGACCGCGACGAGTCGGCCGGTGCCAAGTTTGCCGATGCTGACCTGATCGGCGTACCTGTTCGTCTAGCCGTGAGTAGGCGGACCTTGGAAGAGGGGAGCGCGGAGTGGAAGCGGCGCAACGAAGAGGAGTCGAGTCTGGTGAAACTTGGAGATGTCCTGAAAAAACTAACGTAAAAAGACTTAGTTATACCGTGAAGCGCTTCAGGATGCTACAGGTTAGCGCGGAGCAGAGCCAGTGTCCGTTCCAGTAGCAACGCGCTGTTGGAGGGGTTGGTGAACTGATGATCACCGCCCGGGGGTGGATGTCGACGGGTGATTTAATGGCGTCTACATAGTTGATGGCCGAGCTGGCTTTCCAGGCTGCGGAATTTTCCTCGGGGTCGCCGAACTCCTCGAGGATGCGGGCACGTTGTGGACTGATGCTGGCCGGCGGAGTGCCGCGCCGCCAGTTATAGATGATGTCCTGGAGTGATCCGACTACCCCAGACACCAGTACTGCCGCCTTCACCGGCTGACCATGGTCGGCCACGAGTCCGCGTAGCGCGACATGTGCGCCCATACTGTGACCAAACCAGGCAACGCGCGAAGGGTTGAGATCGGGAACGGTATTCAGTGAGGCGGTGAGGTTGAGCAGGTCGTAGGTGTAGTTGGACGAGAAGTGACCGCCGGTAGCGGTGCCCTCGGAGCGGCCGTGGCCCCGGAAGTCAGGCTTGATTACGGCATAGCCCGCGTTGCAGTAGGCGCTGGTCCAGCCGGTGTAGTCGCCGCCGTCAGTCTGGTACTCGGTCGGACGGATGTAACCGTGCGCCAGTACGATGGTGGGGTAGCCGCCGTCCGGCTTGCCGGCGCCGGGTACCGTCATGAGCGCGTAGACCTTGAGGTCATCGGAACGGTACGACACGTCGAAGATGTGGCAGCCACCGCGCCAGCCCAGGTCGGATTCGATGGTGACGGGACCGGGCGTGAGCTGGTGCTTGCGAATGGTCTCGATGGCGAGCGGGCCTGGTGGGGTGGGAGTAGGGGAGAGCAGGGGTTTGAGCGCGGCCGGACGGCTGACGGCACTCAATGCCAACCAGCCGCCCAGTGCACCCACGGCGGCTATCGCAATAAAGACTGCGCCTAGCTGTTTACGACTCATTTACAAAGTGTAGTACTTAGGCGCGCGCCCAGTCTTGTACGAACTGCCGAGTGACCTCGTAGAAACGGGTCAGGTCGGCGATATCGATCCACTCGGTGGGCATATGGAAGCCCGAACCGGTAGGGCAGATGTTGACGCTGTGTCCGCCGTGACGGGCGAAGAAGCGGGCGTCGGAGCTGCCGTGTGCTACAAAACGTCCCAGCTTGCGGCCCGTGACGGCTTCTGCGATCCGCTCAAAATGATGGATGGGGCCGTCGTTGGGCACCAGGTACGGCGTATCTGTGATTGCCAGCTTGGCTTCAACGGTCGGGACGGCGGCGTGTGCTGCTTCGAACCAGAACGCGATAACGTCGGCGCTCACCTCTGCCGGGTAGCGGATATCGATGCGGGCTGAGGCGCTATCGGGCACGGCGTTGGCGGCGGTGCCGCCGGAGATGGTGCCGAGGTTGAAGGTGGCGTGGGGGTGGTCAGGGTCGTGGCACGGTTCGGTTTGGAAATTGGCTCGGACGTGGTCGACAAAACGAATAAGCTCGTCGATGGCGTTGACGCCTTGCCAGGCCCGGCCGGCGTGGGACGCGACTCCCTTGGCGGTGACGTCCCACCACATCACGCCCTTGGCGCCCATCTCAAACTTCCAGTCGGAGTTGGTGTCGGGGAGGAATACGGTCTGGCCGCGGTAGCCGAGCGTCTCGACCAGATAGCCGACGCCGTTGAAGCCGCCTACCTCTTCGTCGCTGGAGATCATCAGGCCCAAGTCGAGTTCTGCTAGCGAGTCGCCGAGCTCCTGCAGCAAGGCAATGAAGGTCGCCAAGGCGAATTTCATGTCGTGGGCGCCGCGGCCGTAGAGCCGGCCGCCTGCAACTTTGGGCTCGTACGACTCGGACGGGCCCGGCACCACATCGATGTGACCGGCTAGCCAGAGCTTGGGTGACTTGGTGTCGCGGGTGGTGGCGACGAGCGACGGGTGGCCTTTGGACTGGTAGCGGCGGATGTGCAGCGGCAGGCCCGAGAGTTGCTCCTCGACCCAGTCGAGGGCGGCGGAGTTGGTGGCGTGGTCGGACGTGACGGTAGGGAAGCGCACAAGATGCGACAGAAGTTCGACGAGAGTCTGCGTGGTGTTGGTCGTGATGGAAGGCATAAGTTCTTTCCTTAGTATAGCCGTGCCTAGGCACTCGTGGGTAACTACGCTGAGCAAGTACCCATAAATGACCAGACGGAGGCGAGCAGGAGGCGGAGTGATCCGCCCCCTGCTCACGGTAGGGGACAGGGAGTAGGCCCGTGTCCGGATGGTCAGGGAAGGTCCCAGTCGACGACGGGCAGGCCAGACTTGGCTCGCTCTGTCGCGGCCAGGGTCAGCCGGCCCATGCGGTTGTCTTCCGGCAGACGCTCGGCGGCTTTGATGAGCCATTGAGCGCCGGTCATGCCCTTGTGCGACCGCCGCACAAACGGCGTCAGGTGCCTGCTGGCTTCGTCGGGGTCCATGTCGAAATCGTCGGTCAGGGTGGCGTACAGGTTATCTTGCAACTGCTGTACAACCGCTGCGGGAGTAGTCTCCCGGAGCTGCCCCCGCTGATTGGGCCAGAAGATGGGCGCGAACGGGCCGTCGTAGACGGCCGAACGGAAGTTGCTGTCGGCGACGGCAAATCCCAATCCGCGACCGATCAGCCAGTCCATTCTCGGCTGCAGCCAATGGGCGAGGGCCAAGGTGGCGGCGTCATTGGCAATCATGTCGACGTTGCTTGGACCAGACGGCATGAACCTGATCTCCACGCGCATGAGCTCGTCGGAGAGAACGAGTCTCACGAAGGCGTAGTATGTACCCAGCTGGAGGGTAAGCTCCTGGAGCTGGTCGTCAGGCGCATCGCTGAGTTCAGGCAGCAGCACCGGTGCCTCGATGGCATGGTCGATCTGATCCATCGGGTTTCGCATCCAGGCCGGCCCAAGGGCGCGACCACGTCCACGGACAGAATCGAAGAACACCTTTAGGCGGGCTTCATTCTGGCAAACTTGGCGCCCGAAGAGGAACGGGCTGTTGCCGGACAATCCGATGAGGACGCTGGCTGCCAGACGTATGGCATTAACGAGACTGGGGGCCTCGGTAACGCTGGTCGAGTCGTGTAGCTGGTGGCCCGTGACGGTGGCTTCGCTGCTGATTCCGTCACCAGAGAGCTGGACGCGGTTCTTGCCTTCGCCGATATCGAGATGGTACCGGCCGTAGTGGTTATCGAACTGTTCCTCCAGTGCGATGAAGCGTTGGGTCTTGATGATGTGCGCCAGGTCGTCTTCGGTCAGGCTTGGCAGGATGCCGAAGGCTGCGAGCTCTGCGTCCAGGCCGGCCAGCAGGTTGTCCATGTCGGCTTGGTCGTCATCGAGCTCGTCCAGCATTGCCGTCAATGGTGCTCCGTTGATGGAGAGGGGCACGTTGCCATGCTCCAGGTTCCAGGGGCCGACCTCGTGCGACCATCTGGGCCGGGGCAAAACGCTGGCTGAGACGTGGTGGGCGGAGCCAGTTTTGCGCTGGATGGCGCAATACTCGGTCTCGCCGCCTATCGTCAGTGGATTTCTCAGCCAGGGGCCGTAGCCGCTGCGTTCATTCATGCGTTGGCTGACGATGTCGCGTTGGGCGAGTAGCCGGTGGTAGAACAGTCTGAAATCGGCCTCGCTGAACGCGGCCGTGGAGATGTCACGACCCATGGTGGGTTCCTTCCCTGTGTTGTCGGGGTACGAGGCCGAAAGGCCCAGCCAGGTCCGTCATTGGATCCTGGAGGCTGCCGCGGTGGAGACGGGACAAACTTCAGGTTCCAAACTAAAAATCGCTCCCTGCGGGAGCGGCGTCTGGGTGGTTTGCTAAGACTTAGCTATCCTGACCAGGCACCGCCGATCCAAGGAGGAGAAAGAACCACATAATGTTGGCGGATGTGCTGATCATGGGGGCTAGAATACGGAAACATGGAAGATTTGTCAATGAAAGTGAGGGTGGGGACAGAGACCTTGCGGTCCCTGTCCCCACGAGCGGACGAAGGGTTTTCAGGCGCCCAGGCGATAGGTTTCGCGCTTGAACCAAGCCTCCAGCAGCTCCAGACCGCCGATGGTCCGATCCAGAGGTTGGCTTTGGCTGGCGTGGGCGGCTACGGCCAGGAGTTTGAGCTGGAGTATCGACTCGGGCAGATCCAAGTCGAGGACCAGGTCAGAGTAGACTTCCGGCGCGCGGTAGATGGCGTTAGCCTTCTCCAGGTGAGGCTGGATAACTTCCCGCCACTCGGGAGTGGCGGCGATGTACCAGAGCTCGCCATGGTCGGTGCCGTAAAGCCGGAACGCCCGGGTGACCCAGTCGGATATCACCTGGTGGTCCTCGTGGCCGGTGAGGCCGTCGGGGCCGTAGGTGATGACCAGTTTGGGCGCGTGGAAGTTCATCAGGTCCCGGAGGCGCTTGATGGCACGCTTGGCGTTATAGCCTGCCAGCCGTCCGTCAGCGTAGCCGAGGTAGATAGGCCGGGCTGCTCCCAGGATGTAGGCGGCAGCGTCTTGTTCTGCGCACCGGGTCTTAGGCAGCGATGACTTGGGCCAGCGCGTTTCGTCCAAGACCCCGTCCTCGCCGCAGGTCGCGACGACGTTGATGACTATCAGCCCGGCTGCTGCGGCCATGGCCTGCAGACCACCGGTGGCGTAGTCCATGTCGTCCGGGTGGGCGCCGATGACCATGATGCAGTCGCCGGCATTGAGACCCAGGAGGCTGAGGATATAGCTGTGGGTGGTGGTGTCGACGGTAAGCATCTTTTCTCCTTCGTCGGGTTTTCAAGGTGGGTCCGGTAGGCCCCCGGCAGCCCGGTGAACTGGGCTGGCGCGGAACGGCCGGATAACAAAAAACCGCCTCTGCTGAAGCGGTGTTGGGTACTGGATGTATGTGTAGCTACACGTCAGAACCTACCACCGCAATGGCACAAGCACAGACGCAGGCACGGGTCTGAGAAGTGAAAGCGATGGCAGTCATGGCATTAGAATAAGAGGATAAGCGCAATATGTAAAGCGGTCGGGGGGGGCCAGGCAGGGAGAGCGAACTCTCCCCACCTGGAACGGGCGTACCCCGGGGCCGGTTCAGACCGGAACGGCCGGTCCGAAGATGGTGGTGGCCGACCCGTGGACGACAGCCTTGTTGTCCAAAGCCCAGGCTCCACCCAGGCACCTCCAACCGGTTTTCTGACTGGTGCCGAAGAAGATCCGCAGAATCAGGTTGCGGCCGTCAAAGCGGAGCGGCGGATGCCAGGGCTGCAGGTACATGCCGGCGGGATTGCTGAGCAGCGCCTGCTCAGCTTCCTCGCGACTCACCATGTCCGGCGTCTTCGGACCGGAAATTCCGGCCGCGATCACCAGTCCTTCACCGCGGCGGCCGCGGAGGGGCTTGAGTACTAGGGGCAGGTGAGTGCGGGGTAGATCTTCGACCCGGTG
>JAQZBT010000064.1 GCA_029237755.1 Candidatus Saccharimonadota bacterium | reverse complement strand
GAAAAGGCCCCTGCCCCAGGGGCAGCACCAACCACAACCAATTTATTCTTGCCCAGTTGACAGCCAACAGGTATGATTAATCCCAATTAGTGTTGTGAGGGCACGCGCATTTTTGCGTTGTGTCCGTTTGAAAGGAGTGGCGTGGCAGTAGGGGCAAGCCAGACCAAATACATTTTCGTGACAGGAGGAGTCCTATCCGGACTCGGCAAAGGCATCACCGCGGCTTCTTTAGGGACCATCCTCAAAGCTCGCGGTTTTTCTGTAAATATCCAAAAATGCGACCCGTACCTCAACACCGACGCCGGCACGATGAACCCCGCCGAGCACGGCGAAGTCTTCGTCACCAAGGACGGCGCTGAGACCGACCTGGACCTGGGCCACTACGAGCGCTTCCTGGACGAGGAGCTCACCCGCGCATCCTCACTCATGAACGGACGCATCTACGCGCGTGTCATCGCCGACGAACGAGCCGGCGCCTACCTGGGCAAGACGGTTCAGATCATTCCTCACGTCACCAACGAAGTCGCCAACCAGATTCTGGCTGCAGGCCATGGCTTCGACTTCCACATCGTGGAGATCGGCGGCACCGTCGGCGACATCGAGTCGCTCGCCTTTCTCGAAGCTATTCGTCAGTTCCGCCGCAAGATTGGCGCCGCCAACACCATGTACGTCCACGTCGTCTACCTGCCTTACCTCGAAGCCAGCCGCGAGCTCAAGACCAAGCCGGCCCAAAACTCAGTGCGCGACCTGCGCGAGGCCGGCATCCACCCGGATGTCATCGTCGCCCGCGCTGAGCAGCCGATCAATGACCACATCATGCACAAGCTCAGCCTCTTCTGCGACGTCAACGAGGGCGGGATCGTCGCCATGCCCACGGTCAAGACCGTCTACGAAGTCCCGCTATTACTGGAACAGGCCGGCATCGGTGACTACATCACCGACCACATCGGCTTACCCAAGAAAAAGGCCAACCTTAAAGAGTGGCAGCGCCTGGTCGACCTGATCAAGCACCCCGACCACCGCTCGGTCAAGATTGGCGTCGTCGCCAAGTATATGGATAACGTAGACACCTACATGTGTGTCTTCGAGGCCCTCAAAGCCGCCGGCTGGGCCAACCGTATCCGCCCTGAGATCTGCTGGGTCGACGCCGAAAAACTCGAGACCGGGGAGGCCACACTAGAAGGGTACGACGGCATCGTTGTGCCGGGTGGCTTCGGTAGCCGCGGAGTTGAGGGTAAAATCAAGGCCGGTGAATACGCTATAGAAAACAAGATCCCATACCTCGGACTCTGCCTGGGCATGCAGACCGCCTGCATCGCTGTAGCCCGCCGCGCCGGCCTCAAGGGCGCCAATACCACCGAGATCGACAAGAAGACTCCGCACCCCGTCATTGACATCATGGCTGACCAGAAAGACGTCTCGGAGCTAGGCGGAACCATGCGGCTCGGCGATTACCCCTGCAATATCGAAGCCGGTTCGGCCAGCGCTGCCGCTTACGGCACTACCAAAATTGTCGAACGCCACCGCCATCGTTATGAATTCAATAACGCCTATCGCGAGCAGCTCGGCAAAGCCGGCCTGCGCTTCGTCGGCCAGTCGCCCAACAAGAAGCTGATCGAGATTATAGAGATCGAAGGCCACCCCTACTTCGTCGCCAGCCAATTCCATCCTGAGTTCAAGTCCCGGCCCAACCGGCCACACCCTCTCTTCGATGGTTTTATCAAAGCGCTCGAAGACCGCGCCGTCCCCGCCGAACGTCCAGCTGCGAAAGTCTCAGCAAAAGTAGTATAGTAAAACCATGAGCGCTAAGAAGTCGCGAATTCTGCTGGTCGAAGACGACCTGGCTCTGGCTACGGCCTACAAGGTCCGTATGGAGGCTGAAGGCTTCGACGTGCGCCATTGCCCCAATGGGGAAGAGGCCATGCAGGAGGCAATCGACTACCATCCCGACCTGATTCTCCTCGACATCATGATGCCGAAGATTTCTGGCTTTGATGTGCTCGACATCCTGCGCAACACCAAAGAGACCGCCCACACCAAGATAATTATCCTGACCGCGCTCTCTCAGCCTTCCGACCGCCAACGGGCCAAAGACCTGGGCGCCGACGAGTTCCTAGTTAAGTCCCAGGCTGTCATCGCCGACGTCATGAAGCGGATCCGGTTCCACCTTGGCGTGACAGAAGCGAAGGCCGCTAAATCCGACTAAGCAATTTGCGAGTGAATCTATGCATCTCCGGGTCCAACTCGGAGATATTTGTATCCAGCACATCTTGAATGGGCTGCCAGCGATGACCATCGAGCTCCTGACGGTCGGTTTCGAGCCACATCTTCTCGTCGCCCGCCACGACATACCACAGGTGAGCTTCAGCGTTACCAGTAATGAACAGTGGCATCATGGCCACGCTGGCCACCATTGCCGCCCGCGGACCCAGCTCTTCAGCCATCTCCCTTAGCACCGCGCCGCGTGGATCTTCAAACGGCTCCACCGGCCCACCGACGGGCAGCCAGCGTCCCGATTTATTGACCAGCAACAGTGACCGACGGTAGTGATCGACCAGAATGAACTTCGACACTAGTCGAGGCTCCTGGCCCTCGTCCAGCCAACCCAGCACGCGCTGGATGACGTCATGCTCCCGCCCATCAAAGGGATCGATTCGCTCTACGATGTCGTGGATTAGAGTTCGGGTTTTGTTCATATTTCAACGATATCACTTCGCCCAAGGAGCGCAAGCGGTTTTTGTTCGGTTATTATCCACAATCAAACAAAGGCCTTTGTCAGGCCTTTTCTGATAGAGCAGGGGAGTGTTACTTGTCGTCGACGACCGATACGAAGGTACGGCGCACTTTGGTGCCGGTAAACTTCTGGATCTTCTTGGTCGAAAACTTCACGATGCCGTCGCGGATGGCGAACAGGGTGTGGTCGACACCGACACCGACGCCCTCACCGGCCTCCATGCGAGTGCCGCGCTGGCGCACCAGAACGCCGCCATTGCGGACAAATTGACCGCCAAACAGCTTCACGCCCAGTCGTTGGGCAGCGGAGTCGCGGAGGTTTTTAGCTGTACCACCAGCTTTTGTGTGGGCCATGAGATTAAATCTTCCTCAGTATCAATAATTGCCGGCCTACAATCTGGTCGTCTCTAGCATAGAGCAGGGGAGACGCGGACGCGGCACGAAAACCTTTAGGAGTGTAGCCTAATTTGGGCAATTCGTCAACCAATCCCAGATAGTCCCAGCGCTTACCCAAGCGCCAAGCGGGCACGCAAATCGTGACCTCGCCACCCGACGACAACTGCTTGGCAAAGTTCGCCAGAGCGCCGCGGTACAGGTCGAGAAGTTCGTGCTTGATTGCCGCTAGCTCAGTGTCAGAAGGGGCCTTGCTCTGGTTTGGACCGAGGTAACCCTCACTCACCACACTGCAACCCTCAGGCAGTTCAACTGTACGGGCGTCGGCCAGAGTTACCGACCATTCGGGCAGGGGAGCGGGTACCTGGTGCTCGAGCCACTGCATGTTGGTCCTGGTTGCTTCCACCATCTCCTCCGACAGATCGGAGCCCACAGCCCGACGTCCCAAAAGTCTGGCCTCTTGCATCACCACACCAGTGCCACAAAAAGGATCGGATACCAACTTGCCACGGGTGGTGTTTACCAGTACCTGTGCCAGCTTCGGCGGCAACATCCCCACCTTGGCGCTGCGGGCAGGGCGCTCGTAGTCACGCTTGGAGTACCAGTCGATATCTTGCACTCCGATCGTCCGCGCCACCACCAGCTCCGACCCTGACTGTACAAACAGCAGTTCAAAGCCTTCGCTCAGCACACGGTTGTGCCGCAGCTCAGCCGCCGATACCGCCAAGCCCTTGCCTGGAGTAATCAACCGCACCGAGCCTTCGCGTTTGAGCTGCTTCTTCAGCTCAAGTCCAGCCGCTATCAGATCACGCGCCGTCTCGCGCACCCCGTAGGCGCTGATCGCAAATGTCGTCTTGCTGTCGCGCCGCGGCAGCTTGCCGATCCCGAACGGCAGCTCGCGCAGAGGAACTACCGGACCCCGGTACAAGATCACACCCAGCTTCAAACTTCCGCCCAGGCGCTCGATATCAAGCGACTCCGACACCAAAGCCGCCTGCCGTCCAAACGGCCGCACGCCGGCTGGTCCGAGCAGCGACTCCAGCTCCACCAAGCCCAGCTCCGGCTGGCGTCCGAGGATTGCGATGTAATTTAGCAATGACATATTTATTGCATTATAGCAAGACAAGCCGTCAATTTCAAAAGGTTGACAGAAAGGCTAATAAATATTTCAATTGGAGCATGAGCGCTGTGAGCCCTGGAGTCTTTATCTTCGGATCTATGGTTCCGTCCGGCTTAGCTCAGCAATACGAGGGCCGCTCCTAAGGGAGCGGCTTGTCATTCACAACCGATCTCTGAATGGGGGTAATGTGGCACTGTTTGTAGGTGTCAACGAACGACCCAGAGGCGCTGCACGCTCGAAGCGCAGGCACCAAACGTGCAACGGCCGGCCCCGCGGACAGCTTCCCAGGAAGCGCCCCGCCAACCAAAACCTGGTTGTAACCGGCCCGATGACGCCCAGGAACGCCGAACTAGTCGTCGAAATACTCGGTGAAGAAGAGGGACTCAGCCTTCTCCACGAGATCGACGGATTCGTCACCGGCCTAACTGGAAAGTGCAAGCGAGAGATCCGACCCGACTACTTTGTGGTCGAGGAAGATCTCTACATCGAGGTCACGACTGGCAAGACCTCGCGCAAGCGCCACAAGATTGCCTGCGCGACTGGCCGGGCCCGTCTGGACAACCGCGACGTGGTGATTCTGCTGTTCGACCTCGAGTTGATTACGAAGCTGAATCAACGCCTTCTCACCCTGCGCGAAGCCATCGCGCAGACCGAGCGAATCGAGCCCAAAGAGCTCGATCTCGCTGCCTGACCGCAACACCCACAACACCAGTCGGGGCGAACAATCGCCCTTCAACCGAGAGGAGAAGTGATGCGCACACTGCGGCGCAGCCCGCTGACGACCGAGATACTTCATGGCCGGGGGAAGGAGGTTGGCCTAGCCAGCCACTGATCCCGCCTGACGCGTATCTTGGGCCCCGGGCGACGGGGCAGTCGGTACCTCTCTATAGAGAGAACCAATGGCGGAGGGGTGCCTTCGGGCACCCCTCCGACCAGACCATTCAGAGATAGTTGTTTGCCGGCCACCTTCAGGTGGCCTTCTTCATGCCGGGGTTATAATGCTCTGCATGGACCCGCAAGTCATCTCCGTTACCCAATTCCTCGCCATCATCAACGAGACGTTGAGTTTCGCATACCCGCAAGT
>JAQZBT010000063.1 GCA_029237755.1 Candidatus Saccharimonadota bacterium | reverse complement strand
TCGGGCTTAACCGTGATCAGATCGGGGTAGGCGCCGGCTTCAAACTGGCGGCAGCGGGTGCAGACAACGGGGTTGTCTCCCTGACAGTTGAGGGTGCGGGCGAGTTCGAAAGCGAGGCGGGCCTTACCCATGCCGGCGGCACCGTGGAAGATGTAGCTACCGGAGCGGGCGTGACGGATGGCATCCACCTGGGACTGGGTGAGCGAGTGGATAAGCGTCTGCATAACCCTAATTATACCTGTGACTCGAGGGTTTGGAGTACTTTGGCGAGCTCTTCAGGCAGCGGGCTCTCCAGGCGCAAGTGTCGGCCGGAGGGAGTGTCAAACTCAAGGGCCGCGGCATGCAAGAAATGGCGCTTGAGGCCAAGCGGCCGCACAGGCGGGCCGTAGGTCGTGTCGCCGGCGATGGGGTGACCGATGGCGGCCAGGTGGACGCGGATCTGGTGAGTGCGGCCGGTCTCGGGTGTAGCTTCGACTAATGTATAGCCGGGCAGGGTCTCCACGGTCTTGTAGCGGGTGATAGCTTCGCGGCCGCCGGGTATGACGGCCCGGCGCAGCGGCTTGGCGGGGTCGCGGTCGAGGGGCAGGCGAATGACTGCTTCAGCCGGATCAACCCGTCCGACGGCCAGTAAGCGATAGGTCTTGTGGACCTGGTGCTTGGCAAAAGCTTGCTGCATGGTGGCTTTGGCCTCGGCGGTGCGGGCAATAATGATGAGGCCGGAGGTGTCGCGGTCGAGCCGGTGGACAATGCCGGGTCGCTCCGGGTCCGTGTCGGTCGAACGGGTGCGAGCGAAGTCGGCTAGAGTCGCCCGGCCATGTGTGCCGCTGCCGGCATGGGTTGAAAGACCGGCCGGCTTATCGACGACTACGATATCATCGTCCTCGTAGATCACGGGCAGGTCAGGTGGTTCACCGGTAAACGTTGCAGTCTCTGGCAACTCAACCTCTACACTCTCCCCTACTTCCAGGGGGTGCCCCGCCTTTACGCGCGCACCATCCACGGTTACATTGCCCGACTGGATCAGCCGCAACACCCGGCTGCGCGTCAGCGACAGCGCTGCCGCCAGATACACATCGAGCCGCTCGGTGGCGGCTCCCTCGTCCACAGTCAGCGACTGCCTTGTCACCGGATGAGCTCCGAGGCTTGGGTGAGGTCAGATTTCGAACCAAGCATGATCAGGCGGTCGCCAGGGTAGATGATCTCGCGGCCGGTGGGGCGTACGCGGGAGGAGCCGTCGGCACCGTTGATGGCGATGACGGTGGCTCCGACTTCGCCTTCGTCGACCAGGGTCTTGCCGAGGCGGTGACCGGCCATCTTAGACTGCTCCCCTACTACCATCTCGTCGACTTCCAACTCTGACACGCCGTTTTTGGTCCGGACGTCCCTGAAGTCGACGACGTTGGGGCGCAGCGCCATGGAGGCCATGTGGTAACCGCCAATCTGGTATGGCATGGCGACGCGGTTGGCGCCGGCGCGCTTGAGCTTGACCTGGTTCTCTTCGCGGTTGGCGCGGGAGACGATGTAGAGATCGGGGTTGAGGGAGCGGGCAGCCAGGACGACGAAGAGATTCAATGAGTCGTCATTGAGACAGGCGACGAGGCCGGCGGCCCGCTCGACGCCGACATCGGTCAAGTGTTGCTCGATAGTACTGTCCAGTGGCAAGGCCATAAAACCCTTGGCCAAGGCCTCATCGGCGATGGCGGGGTCTTTGTCGAGACCAATGAAGGGCACACCTTCGTGGTGCATCTCCCCTGCTACTTGCGAGCCAACCCGTCCGAGGCCGCAGACGATGTAATGATCTTTGAGTTTTTCGACGCGTTTTTTCACTCGGAGACGCCGCACGTTACTGGTTAAGCCCATCATATATTCGGCTAACCACTTAAGCAAATAGGCGATGATACCCAAGCTGGCGATGATCATGAGTACGGCCAACAGCCGGGCGGCAGGGTCGTGCATGTCGGCGTGGAGGTGGTGAGTCAGCAGGATCAGTGTCGTTTCATAGAACGCGTCCTGGAGCTTCATGTCTTCGAATTGCATGAAGCCGGCCGTACCCAATAACATCAGGGCAAAGCTGCCGACCGCGAGGCGGCGTATGACTTTGGCGTTGTGACTATCCACTGGTCCTATTATAACGCTTGAGCTGCTACAGGTTAATCACCGCGACGGTAGAACGCGTGAGCTTTATTTCGCTAATGGTGTCGAGGGCCGGCTGGGCTATTTGCCGGCCTTGGTCGTCACGTTGAGCGTGTTCGATTGGACACTAACGTTTCCAGCGGCATCCGTGGCCCTGATGTAGTAACTGTAGGCAGTCTTGGGTGTAACGGTGCCATCGCCAAAGGTAAGCGTGCCGGCTGGGACAGTCGCGATGAGCGAGCCGTTCCTGTAAATCCGGTAGGCGGACACGCCAACGTTGTCCGTCGACGCGTTCCATCTGAGATTGACCTGCCTGGAGGATATCGAGGTGGCTACCAGCCCGGTGGGTGCCGAAGGCGCGGTGGTGTCAGGCGCGGCTGGAGTGGTGACGGTGGCCGTGTTGGACGCTGCGCTCACATTGCCGCTCGGGTCCAGGGCTCTCACGACATAACTGTAGTTAGCCGATGCGTTCACTGTCGTATCAGCAAACGTCAGCCCGGTCGTCTCGGCGATGACTGCGCCGCCCCGGTAGATGTAGTACTTGGATACTGTCCCGGAGTTGTCGCTGGAGGCGCCCCAAGTGAGGTTGACGCGGTTGTAGGCCGTAGCTGTCGCAGCCAGGTTGGTGGGAGCCGATGGAGGCGTGGTGTCAGGCGCGGCCGGTGTGGTGATGCTGGCACTGTCGGACGTGGGGCTGACGTTGTCGCTGGGGTCGACAGCCTTGACCGAGTAGACGTAGATCGTGGACTCGGTGACCGTGGTGTCGGAGAAGCTGGTGCCGGTAGTCTCAGCGAGTAGCTCGCCGCCGCGCAGTACCTGGTATTTGGCGATGGCGCCGGAGTTATCGGTCGCGGCATCCCATGCCAAGTCGACTCGGTTGAAGGCGACGGCTGTAGCGGTCAGATTGGTGGGGGCGGTCGGAGCCTCGGTGTCGGGCTCCGGGTTGGGGTTGTCTACTGTCACCGTAACGTTGCTGGCGCTGGAATTGCCGGCAGCATCAAAGGCCGTCGCGGTCAGTGTGTATTGGCCGTCGGCGACGCTGGTCGTGTCCCAACTGGTGGTGTAGGGAGCAGCAGTGCTACTGCCAATTGCGGTCGTACCATGGCTGAAGTCGACTTTGGTGACGCCGACGTTATCCGCTGCATCGGCCGCTATTGTAACGGTGCCGCTGACGGTCGCTCCGTCGCTCGGGGAGGTGACGCTGACCGTGGGGGCGCTAGTTTCAGTATTATTTATCGTCACCGGCTTCGCCGTGCTCGTGCCGACGTTGCCTTCCGCATCGTAAGCTTTGGCAGTGAGTGAATACGAACCGTTGGGCTGGGTCGCGGAATCAAACACATAGTCATATGGCGCCGTGGTGGATTCGCCAATCTTGGTTCCGTCCAGCAGGTACTCAACCTTGGTCACACCCACGTTATCGCTGGCTGTGGCCGAGAGAGTGACGGAGCCGGTGAAGGTGTCGGGGGCGTTGACAGTGACTGTGGGCGGAGTCGTGTCGGTGCCGTACGTAAGGACGGCATTGGCGAAGCCGTTGTAAGCTGCCTGCTCGTTCTTATCGATCACCGCGGTTTGAGCGAACTGCATCCCGACGAAGGCGGAGTCGATGTATGTGCCGTCAGGCGTACTATCAAAGACCGAGTACATCTTCAGCCGGGGGAACTGGTTCGTCTCGACGCTGGCCTGGGCTTGTTGCCAATACTTCACCGCTTCGGCCGGTGTGCTGTCGCCGTTTTGGTTCCAGTACCCGAATTCGGCCAGACCCCATGGCTTGCTGTTGTAGTCATGAGTTGCATCACTGGTGCTTTGCAACCGGTTGTAGAATCTCGAAACGGATGTGGCATAGGTGGCCGTGCCCCCGTCATACGGATCCCAGGTCACCCAATCAACCAGGTGGTTGCCCGGCCATAGCTGCGGGACGTAGCAGTCGTAGCTGACGTAGCCCATGTAGTTCATGGACCAGACCACATTGTTTACGCCGAGCGCGTCGAAGCGGTTGCGGACGTTTTGCCACATGGCCCGGTAGTCGGCGGGGCTGCCGTAGGAACCGTTGCTCGGGCTGCAGCCGGTGCCGCCCGTGCCGGCGGTGACGTCGTTTTCGGGCTCATGGAAGACGGTCAGGAAGACCTTCTTTGGAGCTACGCTCTTTACACTGTTGGCCATCAGGTCGATGTTGGAGTTAACTGTCGCATCACGTCCGTCCGCGGCGGCCCAGGTCGTCTCGGTAGGCTTCCAGTTCAGCTGGAGGTAGGTGCCGGCCCGGTTGATCATGGTCTTTTCCCATGAGCCGATGACCTGGCCGGGTGCGCGGTAGGTGTGGACGAAATCCAGCTTGTTGCTGACGGTAACAGGCAGGCTCGGGTCGCTGAGGACTTCGGGGTTATTGAGGCGCTTCTCAAAAAAGGAGAACTGGGCCGCCCGGTCAAACGAACCGCCGGCCATGGGATAGTGGGAGACGGCTGCCGCCAGCCAGGGGCGGCAGGAATTCACAAGCTTGTCATCAACCGTACAAGTGGCAGCCTCGGCAGTATCCAAGCTGCGTATGCCAACGAAAGCTGCCAACGACACGGCCAGCGCCAAGCCGGCGAGGCCCAGATTGCGGCGCCAGGGGCGCCTATACTCTGAACTATTCATAATATATCCCCCTTGGCCTCAGAAGTGCCGCGCTAATTTGATACCGCTGGATTGTATCATACGAACTGCTCGAGTAGTTTAGTGTTTTTTTGCTGTGCAAAAGGAAAACATAAGGGGTACGCTGGTTTTGTGTGCACATGACGATGTCACGGCGCGCAAACGGTTCACCGCCTGCGCGCGCTCCTGCACCCTGGTTACGGTCAGCTTCTGGATTCCTCTCAGTCCTGGCTGCCCCTTACCAGGCGAGCCCCTGCTCCGTCTCATTATGGAACCACGCCCCTCCGCGCATGATCTTGGGTAGTGCTCCGAATGTCGCAAACTCCGGCCGGTTTGTGTATGTATCAATCGCCGTGCCGTCGCTCTTTACTACCCGGAAGCAGTAAGTCACGGCCGCAGGCGCCGATAGATCGGCCAGCGAAAAGTCCCACAGTCCGTCCTGTCCAGTCGGAATGGCCGCCGCTAATGTAAAGTTGTTCGCTTCTTCGTAAGTCTGATTGACGATCGTATGCCCACTATGCGTCGGATCGTTGGCATTGCCCGTCACACTCGCACCGTCCGCCGGCGAGGCATTGTCGTAATACCCGATTGATGTACTGGTTGTCATATCTGTATAG
>JAQZBT010000062.1 GCA_029237755.1 Candidatus Saccharimonadota bacterium | reverse complement strand
TAAGGGCCGACTGGTATGACCGCGACAAGCTCAAGATCACCACATTCCTAGACAAGTGGTCTAGTGCCCGGAAGTAGATGAAAGAGCCGCCTCGGAGGCGGCTCTTTTGGTTAGTAGCGCATCACTGCAGCCACCTGAGTCCCGGGCGGCAGCTCATCGGAAGGCACCATGACGATGTCGCCGCTGGTGCGGTAGGCGGCCTGGACGGCCTGCTCAATCTCGGGCACCGGGATAAAGGCGGCCGGCTCAGTGCCGATCGGGATCTGCTCGTGGAAGCCGCTAGCCTCGGGGGCTTGGACCGGCCGGGCCACCATCAGCGTGGCGACGCGTCCCGATTGGGCGGCTTCGAGCACCGCGAAGGGATCGGATGCGACGCGCTCAGGCTGGTTGGCGGAGTAGCTGCCGTAGGCGTTCTTGGCCTCTTCGATGGGGTTGAGGAAGGCGGATGCGCCGACCTGCCAGACCTTTTCGTGGAGCCGGTCGGCGCTCAGGCTGTCCGGGTCGATGTCGAGTTTGGCGACGAGGTTCTGGTAGTGCGACAACTTGCAGAACATACCCAGTGTCGGCTCCAAAGCGGCCAGGACTATTGGTTCGGAGTGCTTGTTGAAATGCTTAGTAAGGGCGTCGTCGACTTGAAGAAGGTATTGATGGGTTCGTACGTGGGGCTCGTGAGTGTCGGCGCCTTCGCCGTGGTAGGAGCCGGCGCCACCGGCCGGGCCGCGGTTGGATAGCAATTTTTCGGTTTCGATCTGCTTGGTGGCGTCGGCTTCGCTCTTGGGCATCCCCTTCACCGGCACGTCTGCAAGTCCCTCTACCGTACTCTTGAGCAGGCGCACTCCCCCACGGCTGATGGCCAGGACGTAGAGTGTCTTGTGCTGGCTGGCTGATTCGATAAGCGGGGTGACGTAAAACTGCTCGTCGACGTGCATCTCTTCGGGAGCGGTAACGGGAAGGTTGAAGCAGTGCACACCCTGTTCGCTGATGAAGACCGCCAAACCCTTGCTCTGGCGCTGCCAGAAGGTGGAGTCCGCGACGAGCTCTTCAGCCTCAGTCAATTTGTCGTGCAGTTGAGATATTTGCTTCTCTGAGAGTTGGGTGCGGGCGTCAATGATGAGATTCCTAAACCGGGTCATATCTTCTCGGGCATTTTGGGCGGCGATGGGATGGGTCGGGAGATAGATGGAGATGCAGGTCGCGCCAGCCTCGTCTAGAAGTGCTCGAACTTTGTCCGGTGTCGGATAATTCATGGGAGTGCCCTCTTAGCTGTTTTAACGATATCGGCCAACGCGATAGCGTTGCATTGGCGTTATGTCTAAAACTTGAGGCATTTTGGCATAAGAACAGTGTTAAGAACCTGTGATGTTGCCGATGTGAGTGACAGCGCCGTCACCCGTGACGCCGACAACATCTATCTGGTACGGTCCTGACCAGTGGTGGGCTTGGACCCAAGCAGCGGCTGCACGGCGAAGACGGTGGAGCTTGCCTGGGCCAATGAAATCGGCCGGGTCACCGGTGGCGGTGGTGGCGCGGTATTTGACTTCGATAAAGTGGATTGTGCCGGCGTTGCGGGCGACAAGGTCAATCTCGCAGAAGCGATTGTGCCAATTGCGGTCAATGAGGGTATAGCCGATTGTCGTCAGGTAGTCGGCCGTAGTGGCTTCGGCGGTGCGGCCGGTGCTAGTCGATGACATGATCGAAGCTGAGCTGCTCGAAGAAGCCTTGCGATGCGAGCTGCACGGGCTTGAAGAGTCGGCGGTGTAGCGGCGTGAGGGTCTGCCGAACGGCTTCGGCGTGGCGGGGCGTGCCGTAGCCCTTGTTGGAAGCGAAGTCGTAATCGGGATAGAGGCGGTGCTGGAGCTCCATGTACTGGTCGCGGGCGACCTTGGCGACGATGGATGCGGCGGCGATGGAGATGGAGAGCTGGTCGCCCTTGATGATGGTCTGGGAGTAGCAGTGCTCGCGCAGGTAGTTGTGGTTGCCGTCGAGTAGGACCGCGTGGTAGGGGTGCTGCATGTGGTCGAGGGCGCGCAGCCCGGATTGGCGGACAGCCCAGGTGAGACCGTTGGCGTCGATGTCAGCGGAGTGGACCCAGCCAATGCCGACGGCCAGGGCGTGCTGCTTGATGAGGCGGGCCATTTGGAGGCGGCGGGCGTGAGTGAGCAGCTTCGAGTCGTTAACGCCGACTAGCTTGCGTGTGCCGGGCCGCAGGATAACGGCGGCGGCGACGACCGGGCCGGCCCAGCAGCCGCGTCCAACCTCATCGATACCAGCCACCAGCGGGTATCCGGCCTTGATGAGTGCCGCGGCGTGGCGGTGCGACGGAGCTTTGGGTTTGACTGGTTTGCGGACGGCCACCTTCATGAATCCAGATTAGCATAGGCTTGGTCCGACGTTTTAGCGCCCAACAAAAAACGGCCCCGGGTGGGGCCGTTTCGGTGGCTAGATTAGGACTGGACAGCTTTGCCTTCGCCGGGCTCAGCGCGGTCAACGCCGGCTTCCACTTCGTCAGCAGCAGCTTGGCTCTCATCGGAGGTATCGACGTCGTCGGCGGTCGAGGGCTCGTCTTCGGAGGCGGCTTCCTTGTTCTCGGCCTTCTCGACATTGCTTAGCGGCTCGGCGTCGTTGAGGGCGTCTTCGGCCTCGTCGACTTGGATCTCTTCTTCGGCAGCAGGCGCAGTGACGTCGTTGGCAGCGGCCTTGTCGAAAGTAACTTCCTTGAGGCGGGCGGACTTGCCGCGGCGCTCGCGCAGGAAGGAGAGGAAGTTGCGGCGGACTTTGGCGCGGCGCAGGATCTCGACCTTGGAGACGTTGGGAGAGTGCAGCAGGAAGGTCTTCTCAACACCAACGCCCGAGGCGATGCGACGGACGGTGATGCAGGCTGAGACCTCATTCATGCGGTGAGTGCGGATGACGACACCTTCAAAGACCTGGATGCGCTGCTTGGCGCCTTCCTTGATGAGCTGGTGTACACGCACAGTATCGCCGGACTGCACCTGTGGCAGGGCGGGCTTGCGATAATTCTTTTCGAGTTCGGTGATCGCATTCATAACTCGCGTACTTTAGCATATCTAAGCCTTGCAGGCAAGACTAAGGTATACTGGTGGCGGAACGTTCACATTCCCCAGTCCCAAGCCCCGGAAGGAGCGTCATGAACCATTTGTTTACACGGATCGGGCGCTCGTTTCTGGCGCTATATCCACCCCCAGGCTCGGCAATGGTCGTCGTGTACATCGTGTCCGCCGGACACTCCGAACAGGATTGGCCCCATCGCCTAACCCCGCTGGGTAAGAAGCAGGCCAGAGAAGCGGCAGCTGTCATCAACAAGTACGCTGAGATCACAAAGACCGGCGTGTTTGCTCCCAACGCCTCAATGGACGTCGTGCCATGGGCGGTCAGCGATACGGTTGAGCTTCTTCGTCAGGCTGGGATGCATGGCTTCCTGCTGTATGCCCTTGCTCTGAGCGAACTGTTCGATCACCCGGAGTCGGCGTCACGCACATGGATAGCGCAGCTCACCCGCTATCGTTGGGCCCTGAATCTGGGTCCGACCGCACGGATGAATCTGGTACTGGTGGATCACCCGACCGGCCTGGAGGAGTATGTCCGCAGCGCATGCCCGCCGGGCTCAGTCCATGAGCTGACTTTGCTCATCAAGACCAAGACCGGCCGCATCACCTGGCGGCGCTTCCACAAATTACTGCCCCGTTAGAGCGAGATGCCACGCTCCAGCGGGGCATCAAGCTTTGTGGGCCACCTGACCATCACCGACAACGGCAGTGAGCTGCTGAATCAGGGCGTCGGAGACGGCGACTTTGAAGGGTAGGCGGATCTTCTTGGGCGTGTCGCCGCCCACGACGACGAACGTATCGACGGAACCCTGGTGATTAGACAAAACTTCCTTAATCGAATGCAGCAGGGCTTGGTCTGAGAGGTCGGTGAGTTTGAGGACGATATAGCCTCCAGTCGGCGGCGCCGACGGTGAAGCGGCGGGTGGTGGAGCCGATGCGGTGGCCGGCGGGGGTGGCGCGGGCTTAGCGGCTGCAGCCGGGGCGCGCAGCGGTTTGACCGGTTTGTGGTTCTTGGCCTGGTCATAGTCGACTATCTTGGCGCCGTCGACCATGATTTTTGGTTCAGAGGTGAGGCGGCCTTCCCGGTCCCGCGCAGAGATCTTGCCGGTCGCAATAATGACATTATCGGCTTCGAAGACTTCGGGAGACTTCTCGTAGGCCTTGGGGAAGACGATGAGTTCGGTCAGGCCGGTCTTGTCCTCGAGGCCAATAAAGGCCATGAGCGAACCGGTTTTGGTCGTGATCTTGCGAATCGTAGTTATATATCCGCCCACGCGTACGAGCTTGCCGTCGGACTCGGGAGTGAGAGCGCCGATGGGTTGGCAGGAGTCGCCCAGGAAGCCGGCGTAGTCATCCAATGGGTGGTGCGAGAGATAGAGTCCTAAAAGCTCCTTCTCCCAGGCGAGCTGCTCGCGGCTGGAGACGGGTACCGGCGGCGGGTCCAGACGCAAGGCGGGCAGGTTCTCTTCTTCGCCAAGTGAACCGAAGATATCGATCTGTCCGGAGAGGGCGTTCTTCTGAGCCTTGGAGGCGAATGAAGTGAGGACGTCGAGGTTGTGGAGGAGGACGCCGCGCTCGTCTTTGATCAGGCTATCGAAGGCCCCCGACTTGGCCAGGGCTTCCCAGACCTTCTTGTTGCACTCGCGGGCATTGACGCGCTTGGCGAAATCTTCGATAGAGGTGAAAGGTCCGCCCTCTTCGCGGGCGGCGAGGATAGCTTCGATGGGGCCGGTACCGACATTTTTGATGGCCGAGAGGCCGAAACGGATGTTGCCCGTCTCTTTGACAACGGCGAATTCCAGGAATGATTCGTTAACATCGGGCGGCAGGACCTTGATGCCCATGCGCTGGGTCTCGGCGACTTCGATGGCGATGCGGTCGGTGTTGGCGAAGTCAGATGTGAGCAAGGCGGCCATGAAGGCGGCTGGGAAGTGGGCCTTGAGGTAGGCGGTCTGGTAGGCGATGAGGCCGTAGCAGGCGGCGTGGGACTTATTGAAACAGTAGGCAGCGAAGTCTTCGAGGCTCGACCAGAACTCATCCATAACCTTACGGTCGGCACCGGAGATATTAACGGCTCCGTCAATGAAGGCCTCCTTCATCTTGGCCATCACGCTGACCTGCTTCTTACCGATGGCCTTGCGCAGGGTGTCGGCCTGACCGCCGGTGAAGCCACACATCTCTTTGGAGATCTGCATGACCTGCTCCTGGTAGACGAGCACGCCATAGGTGTTCTTGAGCGAGTTTTCGGCGGCCGGGTGGACGTAGGTGATGGGCGTGCGGCCGTGCTTGCGGTCGATGAAGTCGTCGATCCACTGCATGGGGCCGGGGCGGTAGAGCGCGACCAGAGCGATGATGTCGTCGAAGACGGTGGGCTTGAGCTCAC
>JAQZBT010000061.1 GCA_029237755.1 Candidatus Saccharimonadota bacterium | reverse complement strand
CCGCGCAAGAAACCGGCCACGAGGCCACCCCGCAATAAGGCAGCAGAACGTAAATCGGAACAGACTGCGGCCTAAGGGGATAAGCCATGATTGGTTCTGAAGGGACATAAGGGCGGGCACGCCAGTAAGTGTGCCCGCCTTCTCCTTTTGGCGAACCGGTTGACTTCCGTTAGAATAGTCTTCATGACAGCCAACGAAATTCGCTCCGCCTACCTCAAATTCTTCGCCGACCGCGGCCACGCCGTTATTCCTCGCGCCAACCTGGTGCCCAAAGAAGACGCCACCACTCTGTTTACCGGTTCCGGCATGCAGCCCCTGGTGCCTTATTTGATGGGCCAGGAACACCCCCAAGGCACCCGCCTGGTCGACTCGCAGACCTGCTTCCGCGCCGAAGATATCGACGAAGTCGGCGACAACCGCCACACCACTCTCTTCGAAATGCTCGGCAACTGGTCACTCGGCGACTACTTCAAAGCCGAGCAGCTGCCGTGGTTCTGGGAATTCCTGACGGGCACTGTCGGTCTCGACCCCGAGCGCCTCTACGTCACCGCCTTCATTGGCGATAAGAAAAACGATATTCCCAAGGACACCGATTCGGCCGACATTTGGGAGGGACTATTCAAAGACAAGGGCATCGACGCCAAGGTGGCCGAGATTGGCTCCGAAGAGGACGGCTACGATCGCGGCATCAAGCCCGGCGAGCGCATCTTCTTCTACGACGCCTCCAAGAACTGGTGGTCGCGCGCCGGCAAGCCCGAAAACATGCCCATTGGCGAGATCGGCGGCCCCGACTCCGAGGTCTTCTACGAATTTACTCACATTGAGCACGACACCAAGTGGGGAAAGCATTGCCACCCCAACTGCGACTGCGGCCGCTTCCTCGAGATCGGCAACTCGGTCTTCATGCAGTTCATCAAGCGCGACGACGGCGGATTCGATCCGCTGCCCAAGAAGAACGTCGACTTCGGCGCCGGCCTCGAGCGCATTGCTGCCGCCGCCATCGGCGACGCCGACATGTTCAAGATCAGCCTGCTCTGGCCGATCATCCGCAAACTCGAAGAACTCTCCGGCTTCACCTACGACCAAAACCCCGTCGCCATGCGTGTCATCGCCGACCACCTGCGCGCTGCCACCTGGCTCGCCGTCGACGGCGTCGTCCCATCGAATACCGCCCAAGGCTACGTCATGCGCCGCTTCATCCGCCGCGCCATCCGCCAGGCTCTCGCCCTCGATCTCAACGAAGACTTCCTCGAGCTGGTCGTGCCCGTCATCTCCGAGCTCTACCGCTCTGACTTCCCGGAGCTCGAAGCCCGCGAAACTGAAATCATCAACGTGTTGGTCCAGGAGGAGAAGCAGTTCCGCCGCACACTCGAACGCGGCGTTAAGGAGTTCAACAAACTGGCCGGAGCCAAGCTTACCGGTGAGACCATTTTCCTGCTCTTCGACACCTACGGCTTCCCGCCCGAGCTCTCCCTCGAAGAAGCCCACGAGAAGAAGGTTGAGATCGATCAAGACTGGCGCACCGACTTCGACAAGCTCCTGACCGAGCAAAAGGACCGCTCCCGCACCGCCACCGTTGGCCAATTCAAGGGCGGCCTGGCCGACCACTCCGACATCTCGATCAAATACCACACCGCCACTCACCTCGGCTATAAGGCACTGCGCATGGTCTTGGGCGATCACGTCATCCAGCGCGGCTCCAACATCACCCCTGAGCGCCTCCGTTTCGACTTCTCTCACCCTGAGAAGATGACTCCGGAGCAGATCAAGCAGGTGGAAGACATCGTCAACGAGTACATCGACCAGGACTGGCCGATGGGCTTCCGCGAGGTCCCGACCGAGCAGGCCTTCAAAGAGGGCGCCCTCGGCGCGTTCGGCGACAAATACGGCGAGACCGTTAAGGTCTACACCGCCGGCGACCCGGACGGGGAGTGGGTCTCCAAGGAAATCTGCGGCGGTCCCCATGTCGCGCACACCGGCGCACTTGGTGAAGGCGGCAAGCGCTACAAGATCAAAAAAGAAGAGGCCAGCTCGGCCGGCGTCCGGCGTATCAAAGCCGTACTCGAGTAAGCCATGAGCGCCGACGACTCCAGCCTCTACAAAGCCACTCCTCGCTGGCCGGCCCATCTATCTGCCACCGTCGTTCTGCTCAACGACCGGGGTGACATTGCTATGCACTATTGGGCTAAGTCGGTCTGGGGCGACGACCTTTACAGCTTGATGCATGAGACCGTGAACAACGACGAACCGCTCGAGCAAGCGGCCGCCCGCGGCCTCAAAGAAGAGTGGGGCGTGACAGGCAAGATCATCGCCTACCTTGGCACCCACACGCTGGACTTCAAAGTGAAAGACCGCCTGCTCAACAAGGCCCTGCCCTCTTTCCTCGCGCGGTTCGTGTCGGTCGACGCGTCGTTGCGCCAATCCGGCCCGGAAGGGGAGTCGAAGCTGGTCTGGCTGACCTTCAATAAGGCCGCTGAGATCATGGCGCGCCAAGCTGAGCGTTTTCCCGAACGTCCGGATCTGGACGAATCGGTCATACTCGGCTGGGCCCGTCAGTATCTCAAGAAATAATGCCCTAAAAAGGGAACAGGCCGGCTTCAAAATTGCTTTGAAGCGCGGCCTTGCATCCTATGCGATCGGACCGAGGTCCGGAAGTACAGACCAGGGTTTTGGGGCCCCGGGGGTAGTGGCATTGCTGCCGTGAAAGTCCATTACGCAGAACTCTCCAACACTCGTTATCCGCCCCTTGTAGGAAGATATACTCATAAGCCGAACGGTGCTGGTGAGAGTAACGCGCGAGATTTCTCGGCGATCTGCCAGCACCATACGTGCAGGCAGTTGGGAGGGTAGTGACGGCAAGCATCTGAGGGCCCGAAGGCTGATCTCAAATACTGGCGGGGTCACGAGGATGTCTTAAGCGCAGAAAGCGCCAGGAACGACATCCGTCGTCCCAACTGGAATTTGCGTACATTTCCCCCGAAGCGCGGGGTACCACATAGAACTTATGCATTAAAACACATTTCGCAAAAATAAGCAATGGTACAATCTGAAGCTTAAGTTTGTTACACTGCATTTCAGATAAGGGGTGGAGCCTATTTCAGCCGTGCTGCCGCGTGGTATCAACCTTCCGATAGTTATCGCCGTAGTGCTCGGAATTGGGTTCGGAGCATCGGCTTATCTCAACATGGCCCAGTACCAACGCATGGAGCAGGAACGCAAGCTGCTCAAGGGTGAAATTACAGACCTGCGCTATCAGGTGGATCAAGACAAGAAGACCATTGCCGCCCTGGGGGGTGAGCCAACGCCTACACCGAGCGCTACGCCCACTCCCAGTGCCAGCCCAAGTCCGACTCCCACGCCCACGGTGGCGGGAGCTGCCACCAAGTCCGGCACCGTCACGATAGCCGCCACCCTGCGGTCGGCGCCGAACTCGTCCGCGGCCGCCGTTCGATCCGCTAAGGTGCCGGTCGGAACGGTCGTGACCATCCGCGGCGAATTGTCCGGTTCGTACTATCCGGTCACCGTTGACGGCCAGAACGGCTACATCGTAAACAACGCCCTCAAAATATAAGGAGCCCATGCCCAGTCCACTGAAGTTCACCATCATCACCCTGTCCGGCATCAGCTTCGGCTGGCTCGTGGGCCTGTTCGTGATCTCGGAGATGAACTTCGCTCAAGCCGACCGGCTGGTGGTTGAGCCCACACCGACGCCCGCACCCAGCACTTCCGTCAAAGTCCTGCCCGCACCGACCTACAGTCCTCCTCCCAAGAAGGTCGCCGGCCAGGCGAGCGTCCGGCTATCGCTCTACGACGTCACACTTACAGTCGCCGAGCCCATCACAGATCTGGTCTACGGAGAGGTCAAATACAACGGCCGGACCATACCTGGATTCACCACCGAAAGACTTCTCGCCAAATACACCTCCTGCAAAGCCGGCGCCCTCGGCACGCTGGTCCGCACCCCGGCCAAGAGCGCTTCGCCGTCTCCCAGCCGCAGCGTCCGGCCCTCCACCCGCGTCGACCCCAACGCACCCTTCACCAAGACCGTGGGCGCCTACACCTATACCTACCAACGCCCGTCCTTCACCTGCGTCACTGACCAGGACGGCCGTAACGATATCGCCGCCGCCATCGCTGCCTTAAAGAACCAGGCTTTGCCCACGATTACTCCATGAGACGCTCAACTGTCACCCTCTCTATTCTGCTCACCGTCGTTACTCTCGCGGGCGCGATCGGTTGTTTCGTGCTCTGGAATCAGTACCAGACCGCCCTGGAAGAGAAGACCCAGCTCGAGTCAGACCTCATCTCTATCCGCAACAGCGGCGGTTCCGGTGGCGGCGACACTCTCGGCGTCTCAGACTCTACCGGTGACGTCAGTCCGGGCGGCGCCTCGACGGGCACAGGCAGCGGAGCCTCCAGTAACACCAAGACCATGATGGTCAAAGATTTCGGTATCAAATTCACCATTTCGAATACTCTCACCGACCTGACATACGCCGAGAGCCCGCCCGCCTCCGGCATTCTCAACCTCACCACCAAGACCCTCTCCGACAAGTACCCCTGTGCCGGCGCTGGCATCCTCGGGGCACTCTTCCGCTACCCCAAGGGCACACCGCTACCCGCCGGAGCCGCCAAAGCCAGCAAGATGGCTACAGCCGGTAGTTATGAGTACTTCTATCTGCCTATCGACAAGAACCCCTGCACCGACAAGGCCGCTATCGCTGCGGTCGCAGAAACCACGCCCCAAGTCGTCACTGCACTGAAAACAATAACGGAACAGTAGTAAGCTAGGAGTATGCGAGATAACCGCAAACTAATTACTCTGCTCTGGACGGTCATAGCGGCCCTGGTCATCGGCGGCGCCATCGCCTTCTTCATGATCGTGTCGAAGGCCGACGAGCTCAACCGGACCAACGAGGAGCTGACCGAGAACAATGAAAGCCTGCGCCGGCAGCTGCTTGAGGCCCGCGAATCGGCCGGCTCCCCGAGCCCCAGCCCGTCCGCCAGCGCTACACCCACTCCAACTCCCACACCTGCCGCCACCGCCACACCGACGCCTTCACCGAGCCCAACCACCAGCCCCCGATGAACCACTCTGCCCCACTCAAGCGCGCCTTTCCCCTCTGGATACTGATAGTTATCCTGGTGACGATTGAGCTTACATTGGGTTCACTGCTGATGTCGCACACCGACGCTCTCAAATCGTCCAACTACGAACTTACCGGCAACAATAAGAGCCTCAAAAACCAGGTCCGGCAACTGAGCGCCGGCGAGCAGCCGCAATTCGAAGAGCTGCCCGACGCCAGCGGCAACCGGGTGCCCAAGCGTTTTTAATGCAGACCGATTGGCTGCGGAGTAGGTACTGCTGCGACCGTTTTGATTGGGCAGGCATAAGCGTTACAATTACGTTGTAAGAGTATATCCATGGCCAAACTACTCGATAAGCTCGTCAAACTCCGCGGCAAGGAACCCGAACCGCGCTATCTGG
>JAQZBT010000060.1 GCA_029237755.1 Candidatus Saccharimonadota bacterium | reverse complement strand
AGTCTATACCGTCGTGTTGTCGGTAGCGGGCGCGGCGCTGTTGAATCTGTTGTTGAAGGCCTCGTTCCAGCGGGACCGTCCGGACTTATGGGAGTCGATCGTCACGGAGACGAGCTATTCGTTCCCCAGCGGGCATGCCATGGCGAGCAGCGCCTTGGCATTTTCCGTGATGCTCGTGCTTTGGGAGACCAAGTGGCGGTGGTTGGCGGTGGCCGTGGGAACGATCTACTTCGTGCTAGTGGGGGTATCAAGAATGTATCTTGGTGTGCACTTCCCGTCTGACGTAGTGGCCGGTTGGTGTGTCAGTCTGGCCTGGGTAGGCATAGTGCACCGGATACTGCGCCGGAAGTCTGCTTCTCTGGTGTAGGAAACCAAAAAGCGGCCCCGGAGGGCCGCTCGTTGGTAGTAGGGCTACTTACTTGATGATCTTGGTTACGACACCAGCACCCACGGTGCGGCCACCTTCGCGGATAGCGAAGCGGAGACCGTCTTCCATGGCGATGGGGGCGATGAGCTCGACCTTCATCTTGATGTCGTCGCCCGGCATAACCATCTCAACGCCTTCCGGCAGAGTGACGGCACCGGTGACGTCGGTGGTGCGGATGTAGAACTGAGGCTTGTAGCCCTTGAAGAACGGGGTGTGGCGGCCGCCCTCGTCCTTGTTTAGGACGTAGACCTGAGCCTCAAACTCGGTGTGAGGAGTGATCGAACCGGGCTTGGCCAAAACCTGACCGCGCTCGATGTCGGTGCGCTCAATACCACGCAGCAGAGCGCCAACGTTGTCGCCGGCCTGGGAGTCGGGCAAGAGCTTCTTGAACATTTCGACGCCGGTAACGACGGTCTTCTTGGTCGGGCGGATGCCGACGATCTCGACCTCTTCGTTGACCTTGATTTGACCCTGCTCGATACGACCGGTGGCAACAGTACCACGGCCCTTGATCGAGAAGACGTCTTCGACAGGCATCAGGAAGGGCTTGTCGATCTCACGCTTGGGCTCGGGCAGGTAGTCGTCCATGGCCTGGACCAGGTCGAGTACAGCCTTCTCGTTGTCGGCGTCGCCTTCGAGAGCCTTAAGGGCGGAACCCTTAACGATCGGGGCGTTTTCGTCAAACTCGTACTTGGCGAGCAGTTCGCGGATTTCCATCTCGACGAGCTCAGCCAGCTCGGGGTCGGCCATGTCCATCTTGTTCATGAAGACCAGGATGGAAGGCACACCGACCTGCTTGGCGAGCAGGATGTGCTCACGGGTCTGAGGCATGGGGCCGTCAGCGGCGGAAACGACCAGGATGGCGCCGTCGATCTGGGCGGCACCAGTGATCATGTTCTTGACGTAGTCGGCGTGACCAGGCATGTCGACGTGGGCGTAGTGACGCTTGTCGGACTCGTACTCCTGGTGAGAAGTGGCGATGGTGATACCACGCTGGCGCTCCTCGGGAGCGTTGTCGATCTGGTCGTAGGAAATGGGCTTGTTGATGTCGCTCGGCTTGTGCTTTGCGAGGACGGCGGTGATAGCGGCAGTCAGCGTGGTCTTACCATGGTCGACGTGACCCATGGTACCAACGTTGAGGTGCGGCTTGTCGCGCTTGAATGTTTCGGCCATTCAGCATTTCTCCTTAGTTTGTTCCACTGCAGATGGATAATGTGACCATAAGCCTTAAGCGGACCCGGTGGCCGCATCAGCTATCTGGAGTGCAACGGTTATTAATAGCGTTTGCCTGTGGCGGATTTATACAAACATAAAAATACCGCCCAGTTGGACCTCGTTATTATAGACAGTCCGAGCCTATCTTGTAAAGGCTTTGCGATGGGCCGATGGCGGCCTATTTGAAGTGACCGAGATGGAGGCCTGCGAGGGTCAAGGCTGATATAGATTGTCCGTCGTTGAGCTCGCCGGTCTTCATCATTTCCTTGAGCTCGGCCCAGCTAAAGCTCTCGACCGCGTCGACCATGTCGTCGGAAACGGCCTTGGGGCCTTTTACCTTGTGTAGTTCACGCGCGATCATGACAGTATTGCGCTGCGTTGCGACGCCGGCCCAGACGTGGTGCTCCCCTGAGAGAGTGACCCATTTGTCGGCATGCATGCCAACTTCGGCCTCGAGCTCACGCTTGCCGGCAGCTTCTGTATCTTCACCGGAGACCGAGCCGCCAGGGAGTTCCCACGATGGCCGGCCGGTGGTGTAGCGCAACTGCTTAACGAGGAAGACCTTGCCGCCGCCGTCGATAGCGACGACATATACCGCCGGCGCCGACTCGACCCAGCCGTAGCGGATGGGCTTGCCGTGGGGAGAGATGACATTGTCTTCGTGCACCGTCAGATAGGGATTTTGGTAGACGATCTTGGTATCGAGGCGCTGCCAGTTGCTCATGATAACGCTTTCGTTAAGGCTTGTGCTTATCATTGCACAATTCGGCGCACGGGCCTAGCGCTTGGCGCTGCGCAATTGCGCCAGCACACCGGGAGCGAGCGATTCGAGGCGCTCGGACAGGTCGCGGATAGTGTTGGAGGCGCCGATCACCGTGCGGTCGCTGTCCCGGATGGGTGATACGGCGAGGCAAACGGCGAAGCGCTCGCCGATTTGGCGTAGTCTCTCAGTGATGAAGAAGTCGACCCGCTCCCCGTTTTTGATTTTGACCAGCACGTCAAGCAACTCGTGGGTTTTGTCCGATGGAACCGTGATAGTGATGGACTTGCCAATGGCATGGTCCAGGGAGTAGCCGTAGACGCGTTCGGCGCTCGGATTCCAACTGGTGATAATACCGGTCATGTCGGTGGCAATGATAGCATCAAAGGAGTCTTCGACAATTGCGGCCTTACGATTGCGTTCTTCCTGCAGAAGCACTGAGTCGGTGATGTTGAAGCACAGGATTAGCAGACCGCCCGGTTTGTCATCAAGGCCAGGCACAGGTGTAACCGTGCCATCCCAGTAGGTCACGTGGCTTTTGCCTTGGTCAGTGTATTTGAGGGGGAACTTCTTCGATGTATAGGGCTTCCCGGTCTTTAGTACGCGCTGAAAAATCGGGCCTAGTTGCGGTCTGGCATCGGGGACGACACTGAACAGGCGTTTGCCGACAAAGTCCTCCGGCTTGCGCCCGAACATCTGAGCGAAGACCGGGTTTACAAGATGATAGACCATGTCCTGGTTGATATAGGCGACGCCTCCATCTAGATTCAGGATGAGTTTTTCGAACAGACGGTGCTCGTTGGCGATCTCTGCGCTGTGAGAAATAAGTTGGCGGCTAAGCCAGTCCATAGATGATGCCCTCCAGCCTGCATCGTGCCAATGGAAGCGCCTTCATAGCTAGAGCCGATGTCACAAAACGACCTCAGGCCCCCGGCGTTAAGCCGAGGGCCTGTTGGTCAGCGGAGCACCAGGGCTTCGTCTGGCCTTAGGGTGACCGATTCGTCGCCGTTCCAAGAGTTTGGCGGGCGGCGCGAGCTGAGCAGGATGGTCGTGAGGCCTCGCGGCAGTTTCGCCTCCTGTTTGACGGGAGTGAAGTTGAGGGCGTAGACGACCTGTTGGTCGCCCAACCGCCAGCGGAAGGAGATGACGTCGGCATTGCCGCTTTCAAGCCACTCGAACTCTCCCTCTTGTAGTTCGGGGAGAGAATTGCGGAACCTGGTGAGTGCCCGCGTGAACTGCAACATTGAGCGCGGGTTGGCCTCTTGCCGCTTGACGTTGCGCAAGTGGTAGTCACCGCAAACCTTGATCCAGGCCTTGACCGCCGTAGTGAAGCCGGCGTGGGCGCTATCGTCCCACTGCATGGGAGTGCGGGCCCGGTCACGTACGAAATCACCGGGGGCCTGGGACGGGTCGTCGGCGATGCGCGGGTGGCGAGCATTGCGCATGCCAATCTCGCCGCCATAGTAGATCAGCGGGTTGCCCGGCATTCCCAGAACCAGTGCCATGCCGACAAAGGCTTGGGCACTGCCGACACGGCTCGTAAAGCGGGTCCGGTCGTGATTCTCCAGGTGAGGCAAAAACGTGGCGCCCGGTGGAACCTTGTCCAGCATCCGCTCAAGGATGCCTTTCACCTTTTGCGCCTGCCAGTCGATAAAGAGGAGTCCGAAGTAAATCGGGGCGGCATACCGAATGTCGACTTCGTCGTACATCCGCCGGTAACCGTCAGCGTCGGCCGGGTCAGGCGGAGCAGCTTCGAAGATCACTGCACCGTCGTAGTCGCCGGCAATTTCACCGAGCCTGCGCAGGATCTTAAACGTGCCGGGCCGGAACTCGGTCATGGCTTCGTGATGCAAGGCAAACCGTGATTTGGGATGCCCGGTCCACTCCTTGTTGGGCTCGGCGTCGGTGAGGCAATCTTGGACCGTCTTGCCGGCCAAGTGGACCGCATCAATGCGGAACCCACCGATGCCCAGCTCGAACCAGTACCGCATGACCTTCTCGATCATCTCGAGGACGCGCGGGTCGTCGTAATTGAGGTCGACCTGAGTATTGTCGAAGGTCCTGTAGTAGCGGCGACCGTCTTTGAGTTCGCACCAGGCACTGCCACCGAAGATACTGATGTGGTTTGAGATGCTCTCTCCGGGCTGACGAATCACGAAACAGCCGGTGAATTCGCTCTCGGGATTCTTCAGTACGTCCTGAAACCAGGGGTGCTGGTCGGAGACGTGGTTGACGACCAGGTCGAGCATGATCCGCATACCGCGCTTGCCGGCCTCGCGGATGAGCTCTTTCATGTCGTCTTCGGTACCGAGGTCCGGGTGGACGCCAAAGTAGTTCTGGACGTCGTAGCCGCGGTCCTTGAGCGGTGACGGGAAGGTGGGCGGAAGCCAGATCCAACCGACACCGAGAGCTTCGTAGTAATCGAGCATCTCGATGATGCCGCGCAGGTCGCCTTTGCCGTCGCCATTCGAGTCCTTGATCGACCAGGGGTACAACTCGATGATCGTACGCTTCTGCGGCTTGCGGAACGCAGATGCCTTGTCCAATTGCCGCATGGCAACCTCCAATCTGAGTCGGGTGATGGACGGACGATATTAGTGTAGCACCGCGCGATGGGCCAGTTGGTTGAGGCGGTTGCGCGTGCGTGTCAGACCTCTGTCCCGCGTGCCATAATATGTGTCATGAATACTCAACCGGTTCCGCACCTGACTGACGCAATGAATTGTTATGTTTACATATCAACTCTGAGCGATGGGGCCCAGCAGGCGGTCCATAGGTTTCAGGATGAGCTCGCGAAACTATTGCCAGGAGTGCTGTGGATGCCGCGTGGTGGCCAATTGCACGTTACGCTCCTTCATACCTTCGGACCGCTGTTTGGCTTGGATTCTCAGCAAGCAGCAGAATTTGATCAGAATTATGAGGATAGCCGGACAAGTCTGCTTAGTGCCATGCAGGAAGCGGTGGCGGGAATTGCTCCGATCAAGCTGCGGATGCAGCAAGTGAAAGCTTCAGAGAATGCGGCGACGATTGCCAGATACCAACGGCCGATAGCTCTCGAGGAGGTTCAGCAGGCGGTTGACTCGTTGACTCTCGAAGCAGAGATGACCGTCGAGGAGATCATCTTGATTCGAGAGACTAGAGCGTATGGACAGCAATACACCGTGGCGGAACGGATACCACTGCACTAAAAAAGGCCCCGAGGGGCCTTTTGTAGTTACGCCTTGGCGGCAGCGTGCTTGCCGATGATCTCTTCGGCGACGTTGCGCGGGACCTCTTCGTAGTGGTCAAACTCCATGGAGTTGGAGCCACGGCCTTGGGTCATCGATCGGAGCTGAGTGGTGTAGCCAAACATCTCGGCCAGCGGGACGAGGGCGTCGATGATCTTGGCGCCGGAGCGGTCTTCCATCTTTTCGATGCGGCCGCGCTTGGAGTTGAGGTTACCGATGACGTCACCCATGTATTCTTCGGGGACGGTCACTTCGACCTTCATGATGGGCTCAAGGATGATCGGGTCGGCTTTCTTGGAAACCTCCTTGAAGGCCAGGCGGCCGGCGAGCTTGAAGGCGATTTCGGAGGAGTCGACGTCGTGGTAGGAACCGTCGTAGAGCTTGGCCTTGACGTCCACGACCGGGAAGCCGGCCAGGATGCCGTTTTGCATGGCTTCCTTGATACCTTCTTCGGTCGGCTTGATGTATTCGCGGGGGACTACACCGCCGACGATGCCGTTTTCGAAGACGAAGCCTTCACCGGCGGGCAGCGGAGTGAGTTCAATCCAGACGTCACCGTACTGACCTGAACCACCGGTCTGGCGAACGAACTTGCCCTGACCCGAGGCTACCTTCTTGATAGTCTCACGGTAGGCAACCTGAGGCTTACCAACGTTGGCTTCTACCTTGAATTCGCGCTTCATGCGGTCGACGAGGATGTCGAGGTGAAGCTCGCCCATACCTTCGAGGATGACCTGACCGGTCTGCTCCTCGGTGTGGACGCGGAAGGTCGGGTCTTCTTCGGCCAGGCGCTGAAGTGCGTTGCCCATCTTCTCTTGGTCGGACTTGGTCTTGGGCTCGACTGCAATCGAGATGACGGGCTCGGGGAAGGTGATGGACTCAAGAATCACGGGGTGATCGAGAGCCGACAGAGTGTGGCCGGTGGTCGTGCCCTTGAGGCCGACTACAGCGGCGATCTCACCGGCTGAGACTTCCTGGACCTCTTCGCGGGAGTTGGCGTGCATCAAGACGAGGCGGCCGACGCGCTCCTTCTCGCCGGTGGAGGCGTTGAGGATGTAGGAGCCGGACTTGACGGTGCCGGAGTAGACGCGGAAGAAGGCCAGCTTACCGATGAAGGGGTCGGAGGCAATCTTGAAGGCAAGCGCCGAGAAGGGCTCTTCGTCGGAAGGCTTGCGCTCGATCTCGTCGCCGGACTTGGGGTCGGTACCCCAGACAGAACCGATGTCGAGAGGGTTGGGGAGGAAGTCGACCATGGCGTCGAGTAGCTTCTCCACGATGACACCGCGGCCGTCACCACCGGTAACGGCGAAGAACTGGCCGGTCAGGACGGACTTGCGGATGGCGAGCTTGAGTTCGTCAATGGTGAGCTCGTGGCCCTCGAGGTACTTCTCCATCAGCTCGTCGTCGGCTTCGACGGCGGCTTCGACGAGGTGGTGGCGGTAGCGCTCGGCCTTCTCCTTCATGTCCTCGGGAATCTCGCCCTCGATGAGCTCGTGGTCCTTGTAGTCCTTGTA
>JAQZBT010000059.1 GCA_029237755.1 Candidatus Saccharimonadota bacterium | reverse complement strand
TGGATGTCGATGCCCTGCCGGGGTTCGACCTTACCTGTGGCACTGTATCCCAGCCGCTCGTAGTAGTGTTTGAGCCATGGTGAGATTGACATAACACCGAGGCGCACGCATTCGGCGTTGAGGGCGCGCGAATAGTTCTCGACTGCAGTGATGACCGCCCGAGCTAGCCCGGTCTTGCGCAACTGCGGTACCACTGTGAGGAGCCCGAAGAACACACCGTTGCCCTCCGGCTCGGTGTGAACACACCCGACGATCTCGTCGCCCTCGAGGATCACATAGAACTCCGTGATGCCATCTAGCCACTCGAGATGCTTTGGGTTGGTGCGTGTTTCGCCGCCGCGCGCAGCGTCCTGGTAGGAGAACGCGTCATTGATCAAGGGGACGACGACGGGGTAATCCGAACGGCGCAGGCGGCGCAGGGTGAAGCCGGGACGATGGAAGTGATCAGCGAGGGATGGCATATGGAATGTAGTTATACCACTTTTGGCGCAATGCCCCATGCCCCAGGGGCATCAAGCTACTTCAGTAGCTCGAGGGCCTTGTCCAACTGCGGGTCACGGTTGGCGTTGTAGTCGTCGGTGTTCATCTTCACTTCGACATCCGGCTTGATGCCCTCTTTGTTGATGTTGACCCCGCCGGGTGTGTACCAGTGGGCGACGGTCACCTTGAGCTGAGCGCCGCCGGGCAGGTTCTTGATCTCCTGTACACTGCCCTTCCCGAAGCTCTTCTCGCCTACCAGCCGGGCGGCTTTGTGGTCCTTGAGGGCGCCAGCCACGATCTCCGAGGCACTGGCCGAACCCTCATTGATGAGGACGATCGTGGGTAGTCCAATAAGCAGGCCACCGCCACGCGAAGTGAGCTTGTCTTTCTGGTTGCCCTTCTCTTCGACGACCAGTGCGCCGGCCTCGAGGAACTGACTGGAGACACCGACGGCCGCGTCGAGGTAGCCACCTGGGTCGTTACGCAGGTCGAGGATGACCTTCTTGGCGCCTTGGCCCTTGAGCGTACGGGCGGCGTCTTCGACCAGCTGGACCGTGTCAGGGCCGAAGCGGGTGACGTTGATGTAGGCCACGTTACCGTTCTTCATGCTTGATTTGACGCTGGGGACAGTGATGTTGTCGCGGGTAATAGTGACATCGAAGGGCTCTTTGACGCCGGAACGCACCAGTTTAAGCGTAACTTTAGTCCCCTTGTCGCCTCGGATCTTGGAGACGGCGGTCTCGACACTCATGCCGGTCGTGTCTTCATTGTTGATGCGGGCAATCTGATCTCCGGCGCGTAACCCAGCCCGGTCGGCCGGTGTGTCTTCGATCGGCGCGACGATAGTCAAGACATTGCTCTTGATGCCGATTTCGGCGCCGATGCCGGAGAGTTTGCCGGTCAGGTCGTCGGCGAGCTGTTTGGCCTCTTTAGCGGTGAGGTAGGCAGTGTAAGGGTCGCCGCCGGATGATACCAGTCCGGCTTTGGCGCCATCGAGGGCCTTTTCGTCCGTGATCTCCCCATGGAAGTTGCGCTGCATCATGCCGTAGAGGTCGTTGAGACTGGAGAAGTCGATCTCCTTGGCCGGTTTCATGAATGGCAGGGCGATCTGGCCGCTATAGCGATCACCGGCAGCGAAGGCTACCAGGCCAAACAGCAGGACTGAGGGTATGAGGACGAGCGGACTTATCTCGATCTTTTTCAAGCGCGCGGACCTTTCGATTTTAGGTTAGCGGAAGTGGATGTACCGGTAGGCTCCGGCGGGGACTGTCATCTCCGAGTATAGACCGTTGCCGTGGAAGTTGTACTGGCTGATGTAGACCTGGCCGCCGGGGAGTACGGCTTCGACGTAGGCGACGTGGCCGTAAGGACCGGCGTCGGTCTGGGCGATGGCGCCCACAGCGGGGTTGTTGTTGACGATCAGACCCATGCCCCGGGCGTTCTCATCCCATTGGTAGGCGTGGCCGCGGCCGCCCCAGTAGGGCATGTACTTGCCCGCGACGGCGACTTTGAAGGCGGCGTAGGAGACACACTCGCGGTTGTACATGCCCCAGTTGTCGACGACGGAGTCCTGAGCTACGTTGCACCACTTGCCGGGGTAGCCGCCTCCACATGACCCACCGCCCACGAGTCCGGACGATCCAAAGCGGCGCATGAGTTCGGCGGCCTGCTGCGCCTTGAGCTTGCCCACTTCGGCGTTGGAGTTGCGGACCTGGGCGTCAGCCGCCGCGGCGTTGCGCTCGGCCAGTGCGACCAAGGCATTCATCTCGGCGCGGGCGGAGTCGAGCTGGGCACGCTGTGTGCGCTGGTTGGCTAGCAACGTCGTGAGCTGCTGTTGCTGCTGGCTGAGCTGCTTCTGCAGGGTTTGGATGGAGGTCATCGCCTCCTGGATCTTGTTCTTGATCTTGTCCTGGTACTGCTGTTGGTCGAGGAAATCGGAGAAGTTGTTGGTCGAGGCCAGCATTTCGATCGGCGACTGGGCGCTGTCGAGGTACATGGTCTTGATATTGGCCGACAGTACGGCCTTCTGCTGGGCGAGCTTGAGCTTGTTGGCTTCGATGCTGGCCGTGACCCGGTTGAACTGCGCCTGGTTGAGGTTGATCTGGGTCTGGACATAGGTGATCTGCGCATTGAGCTCGGCAACCTTGCCACGGTAGTCGCGGGCCTGCTGCCGGAGCGCTGCGGCCTGGTTGGCTTGCGCTGCGGCCTGTTGCCGGAGAACTGCTATCTGGTCGTCAAACCGGTCGGCGTAGGCCGTGCCCGATGAGAAGAAAAAGACCGCCAGTGAGCCAATGACGGCTGTGATGGTCTTGCGGTTGAACTGTCGATACGTGGTCTTTATGGTCGGCCCCCTCCAAGGTGGTTTCATCGTACTCGGGGTTACCGCTACCTGTCAAACCTCTTGTGGCTATTGACGCAAGCGGCGGGACTATGGTCAGACTGGCATAAATCACACAAAGTGAAAGAGCAAAAGCGATCGGGCTTGTAGGAAGCTACAGTTTGAGGTACCGGCTCATAGCCAACATTGAGGAGAAGGCGCCGATCAGGATGCCGATGAACAGCTCACCGGCGATGACCAGGAGCGGATAGTTCTGGAAGAAGGTGATAGTGGAGCCGACGTCGATATAATTGACGAGTTTGGCGGCGCCACCCAGCAGTAGAGCATAGGAGAGCACGACGGCGATCACCGCGGCGATGATGCCGTATAGGGCCGCTTCAAAGATGAACGGTCCGCGGATGAACCATTTGGTGGCACCGACCAGCTTCATGATCTCGATCTCTTCGCGGCGGGTGAAGATAGCCATACGGATGGTATTGAAGATAATGAGTGTCGAAATGATTACGAAGATTACGCTCGCGACCAGGCCGGCGGTCTTGAAGAAGTTGGCGATCCGAACGATACGGTTGATGGTCTCCTTGTTCTCACCCTGGTACGTGGACTGCTTGTCCAGGTCGAGGAGGCCGCGGTACTCGTCGCGCTGAGTGATGGCGACGATGCCGTCGATCTGCTTGGGGTCTTTGGCCTGCACTCGGAACGACGCCGGCAGCGGGTTGCCCGCAAACTCGAGTCCCTTTATCAGAGTGGGGTTGTTCTGATTCTCTTTCTTATAGGCCTCAAGTGCCTCTTCTTTACTGACGTAGCGCACGCTCTCAACGTTGGGGTGCTCCGACAGGGCTACCTGGAAGTCGTCACGTTCTTCGGCGGTAATGGTGTCCTTGAGGTAGATCGAGATGTCGATCTTGTCGGTGACGTTCTTGATGGTAGAGGTCAGTGCAGTGTTGGAGATAAAGGAGATGATGACGATAGTTAGCGTGATGGTCATGACGGCAGTGGCGGCCGTGGAGAGCCACATATTGCGCATGAAGTTGCGGGAGCCCGCCTGGAGCACCCGGAATAACTGAATCATTTTCCACCCCCTAAGTATTCGACCCTCTCAGTGAGATGGAGTGCAAGAAGATGGCGAGCACCGGAGCGAGGCGTATAAAGACATACGTCGAGCGAGGAGCGGAGATGACGACGAAGCAATGCGCTCACTGAAAGGGTCGATCTCATTTTCCGCCCTCGAGACTGTACCGGCCCTGCTCTTCGTCTTTGATGATCTTGCCGCGGTTGATGGTGATGACCCGGCGCTTGAGGGCGTTGACGATCTCTTTGTTATGAGTAGTGAGTAGCACGGTGGTGCCGTAACGGTTGATCTTAAGTAGAAGCTCGATGATTTCCCAGGCGTTCTTGGGGTCGAGGTTTCCGGTGGGCTCGTCGGCGATAAGGATCTTGGGCTGGCGGATGAGGGCGCGGGCGATGGCGACGCGCTGACGCTCACCACCGGATAGCTCCTGCGGGAAACGGTCTTCCTTCGACGCCAGACCTACGAGTTGGAGCATCTTGGGAACGGCGCGCTTGATCTCGCGGCGCGGAGCGCCTGAGACCTCCAGGGCAAACGCTACATTCTCCCCTACCCGGCGGTTCTGGAGGAGTTTGAAGTCCTGGAACACAACGCCAATGCGCCGGCGCACGAGCGGAACGTCGCGGGGTTTGATGGTGTCATAATCGAGCCCACCCACGATAATCTTGCCTGAGGTATGGGCCTCTTCGCGGGTCATGAGCTTGATCAGGGTGGATTTGCCAGCACCACTCGAACCGACGATTGTCACGAACTCTTTGGGCTGGATGTGGAGGTTGAGCCCGCTCAGTGCAACCTGTTGGTTGGGATAGACTTTTGTGACGCGGTCAAACAGAATCATTTGGATTTAGTGTAGCACAGCGGCTTACCTCAAAAAGGTCATGCTGAAGCCGGCTCGTGCGGCCCTCGAGAGAGGACGGCCGTGGCCGGCTGTTTCAGCGAACTGTTTAGCGGATGGAGTACCCTTGCCAGTCGAAGTCAGGGTCGGGGAAGTCCTTGCGCAGAGCCATCACTCCAGTCTCGCAGTCGAGCTGCGGAGTCTGGAGGAAGGCACGACGCGGGTTGTGGCCCGTGTCACCGATGACTCCGAAGTGGAGGCCACCAGGAACTTCTTCCATGAGGCTGGCGAGACCACGGAGTTCATCTTCACGCTCGTGGTTAATCCGCTCAGGGATAGTCACGCGGAAGCCATCTGACTCGGTTGAGAAGACTCCCTGACCGTTGATAATCGTCCATCCTGCTTCCAGGAGCAGAGCCAGCTCATGGTCATCGAAGTCCGTTACGTCCAAGAGGGCGCCTGACAGTTCGAGATTGGGCTGGACACCGTCCCAGCAGGCAAGCCCTGGATGGGCCATGAGGACCCGCTTGGGGGCTTCGCCGAGCTGTCTCCGGGTGAGGCGGCGGGTGTTGGCCGTGCCGTGATCTTGCGGTCGCCGGCGCCCATTGCTGGGTGCGTCGAGCTCGAACTGCGTGCCGCCGCGGTACTTATCGGCTTCGCTAGATGAGAAGGACAACCTTGACTCCTTAGAGAGTGGTTCGCTGAAAAGTTGCTACCTGCGCAGGGTGCGCTGACAGTGTCCAGTATTATACCTTACTTCTTACGCTTTGTCAATGGTGGCTTAGGATAGCGAAAAGCTGGCGTAGGCGCATTTAGCTGCCGATTTGGCTCTGCA
>JAQZBT010000058.1 GCA_029237755.1 Candidatus Saccharimonadota bacterium | reverse complement strand
GGTCGAGTGGTCGACGCGCGTATCGTGGGAGGAGCCAAACCAGACGCCCTGGTCGGGCCAGTGTACGGCGTTGGGGTCGTAAGTAGTAGTGACGCCTTCGAACGTGAGGTAACTGATGCGGATGCTGCTGCAGTACCGGCAGGTGAAGAGATACTCGACACTCATCGAGGTCTTGGTGATGACGGCGGGCGAAGCGGTGTTGACCGAGGTAATGTGAACATTCTTCAACTCGGTCATGACTATATCCGAGGTCAAAGTGTAGGTGCCGGGCATAAACCGAAGTGTCCAGAGCTCATTCTGGTCCGAGCGACCTTCTAGTTGGGTGACGAGGGTGTCCAGATTGGCGGTAAAGTCGCCAACCGGGTTGATGGTCATGGTCCGGGTGGCGTTATCGATGACGTACTCTTGGGCGGGACCGGGAGTAGGAGCAACGGCGGCCGGCCCCCACTGCGTCAAGAGATGCGATAGATCGAGGATAGTCACGGTACCGTCGAGATTGAGATCACCAGACAGGACGGCTCCCGTCCTGGCCCATTGAGTCAGCAGAGCGCTCAGGTCCAGAATGCCGACCTGACCGTCGCGATTGATGTCGGCGGAAGCGGCGGCGCGGACCGACATGACAATGAAACCGCTGACAATGGCAAGTACAGCGGTGATAAGCAGGGCGGTTACGTTGAGCGAGCGGCGCTTCGCCTTCTGCTTAGCTGCCGGCATCTCGTCAGGTCCCCCAGCGACTCAAGAACATCGAGAGGTCGACGATGCCGACGACGTTGTCGTCGTTGAGGTCGGCGGCGGCGTCCGTAGTGTTCCAGCGCGCCAGGAGGATAGACAGGTCGAGGATGTTGACGGAGTTGTCACCGTTGAGGTCACCAACCTTGGCTGGTGGTTGGGTAGAGATAGCGATGTCATCAAGGTAGTGGACTTCGGCGTTGGCGGCCGCCGCGCCGTTGACACGGAAGAGGGCATGGGTGGCGCCGGCCGGAGCGGTAGCCGAGGCGGAGATTTTGGTCCAGCCCGCCGAATTGTCGGTGGCTGAGGCCGTAACGTTGGTGCCGACGGTGGCATCGGCCGCGTCGAGCCAGATGACGGTCAAGGTAATCTGGCGGCCGGTGGTGGCAGCTTTGGCCCAGGCTGAGATGTCGTAGGGAGTGCCGGCGGTGACCTCGGCGGTGCCCGGCCAGTTCTCCTCTATTCCCCATCCGCCCCCGGCCGTGGCGGTGACGGCCAGCGAGGCGCTGCCACCATGAGCCTGAGCCGTGGTGCGAGCGACGGAGCTGGAGAACCAGGCGCTCATCTGGTCAGTACCGGTCTCGAAGGTCTTGGTGGTACCGGAGCCGGGGGTGGGAGTGGGCGCTGGAGTGGGAGTTGGTGTTGGAGTGGGCGTCGGCGTGGCAGTGCCAGAGGGTGTCGGCGTGGGCGTGGGCGTGGCGGTGACAGACGGTGTCGGTGTAGGTGTGATCGACCCGGCCGGAACTGTGGCCGTCAGGGTACTGCCCTGGTCCTGACCGAATGTACCGGGAGGACTGTAAGTGGTGGTATTGGCGGGTACGGCCGGGGCAGCAGCTCTCCAGTTTGTCCAACTGGTGCGGTTACTGGCTTCCCAGCCGGCAAATTTCCAGTCGCCGTAGTACGTGTTGTTGCGGAAGATGTTGCCCTGCTGGAAAGTTACACGCCAGGGAATCGTGAAGGATGAGAATTCAGGATAGGTGCCATACGTCGAGAAGACGCCGCTGACTCCGCAATAGGTCGACCCAACGGTACAGTTGCCCCCAATCGCGGGCTTGTCGATAGTGAAGATATTGTTCTCAACAATGACGTTTTCGGTGGACCAGCGGCAATCATACTTGTTGACCACGCTGGCTAGGATAGTATCACTGGCGCCGTCGCAGGCGGCGTCGTCGTAAAGTGTCCCAACCTTGATGGTGCCGGAGACGTGGGTGTGGGCGCTCGAGCCGCTATAACGGTCGGGATTTTCCCAGAGTTCGACGCCGCCCCAGTTATTGTAGAAATTGTTTTCGGAGATGACCGAGGGGACGGTCCGGATCCCATAACCGGTCGGCGAGCCCGACTCGGAGACGTAGATGGCACCGGCCGGGAAGTTGTCGCCCCGGGCCGCGGTGGCGCTGCCTTGGACTATCTTGTTGCGGATGATGTTGTTGTAGCGGATACGGAAGTCGTAGCCGGCCTCGGCGAAGATGGCTTCGGCGTCGTTATCTGAGATGTAGTTGTATTCGATGATGAAGCCGCGGTTGTTGTTGTCGAGCCAGAGGCCGGAGCCGCGGTTGTTGTGGACGTAGTTGTTGGTGACAGTGACGTTTTTATTGAGCCAGAATTTGACGCCGCCGGTGCAGCCGCAGCCGGGCACCTGCGTCTCCCAGTCATCAGTGTTGTTGCCGGTGATCTCGTTGTGGTCGAGCGTCCACTCCTGGATATCGCCAGTTTCGGAGTCGTCGCCGCAGCAGGCGTTGATGGCGTACTGGCCATTATTCTTCATGCAGTTGTACTGGTAGAGGTTGTATGAGCCCGCCATGAGTCCGGCACCGTCGTTGTTCTGGATGGTCGAGTATTCGATGGTCCAGTAGGAGCCGGCGTCGTGGTTGACTACCCCCTCGTCGCGAGGAGCGACGAAGTTCTGGATGGTGAGGTAGCGGATGGTGACGTGCGTAGCCTTTTGGGTGAAGGCGTAGCGGTTGATGCCCTGGCCGTCGAGGATGGCGCCGGGCGCGCCGACATAGGTCGAGTGGTTGCCCGGCTCAATCTGGGAGTACATGTCGTTGCCGATGGTATGGGTGCCGGGTGCAAACCAGTAGGTCTTGTTGTCCTGACCGAAGTCGATGCCGGAGTTGTTGCCGGCCGGGACGCTAATGGCGCCGGCGGGAGCGGAGGTGGGGCCGTTGCCGAGAATGGCGTTGTTGCCGCAGATCTGAGCCGGCGGCGTGCTGGGCCAGGCGGTGGCGGCGTTGGAGCTAAAAAGCCAAGCGCCGGCAAAACCGGCGACCAGGAAGGCGGCTATCACCAGCCCAATTTTGCCGGGCGAAAAGCTTGCCCGGCCGGCCAGCTTCTTGGTTTGTGTGGCGGATTTCATGTCTTGGTGTTTGTGCGCTTGTTCAAGGGAATTGTAGCACAAGCATCATGGAAATGTGAGCGCTGGTCGCGAGCCTTAGGCATCGATTTGGACGGCGACGGCTCCGGCCACAATCAGGGCCAAAGTTATCAGCGCGACCAGCCCGCGATACTTAAGACGGTAGAGCTTAGGCATGGTTCAAGTGTAACTCCTGGGGCTCGGGCAAGCATAGAGCTGCGTGCTGACATACTCCTCCTTTCGCAGGGACCCTACCCTAAGGCAGTCGTCGTAGTCAGCACTTCGCTGCTATACATTTACAGGGGTTAGCCGGGGCGTCGCCGCGTGGTGTGGCATGGCGGCCATCAGGCGCTCCAGCGCCAACATCTGGGCAGCGGTGCGCAGGTTGACCGTGTGCTCGTCGCGCACAGCGAAGACGTCGCGGGCGGCGACGTGGAGTTTGTCGCGGACTTTCGACAGGACGTCGGCTTCGGTCCAGTAGTAGCCTTGGAGGTTCTGGGTCCACTCGAAGTAGGAGGCGACGACACCGCCGGCGTTGGCCAGGATGTCGGGGATGACCAGGATGCCCTTTTTGGCGAGGGTTTCGCCCGCTTCGGCGCTGACAGAGTTGTTGCCCAGCTCCAGCACAACTTTGGCCCGGATGCTGTCGGCGTTGCGGGCCGTGACGGAGTGCTCGATGGCAGCCAGGACCAATACGTCCGTATCCATGGCCAGCAGTGCGCTATGACTGACTTCGTGACCGCCGGCGCCGGCCACCCGGCCGGTGGCGAGCTTGGATTTGAGCACTTGCGCCGGGTCGAGGCCGCCCGGGTTGGTGACCGCGTCATGTATATCGGACACGCCCACTAGCGTCATCCCCTGCTCGGCCGCCTTTTCGGCAAAGTGGTAGCCGACGTTGCCAAAGCCTTCAACGGCGACGCGTTTGAGCGGCGCACCCAGCTCGCTCTGCACTACCTCCAAAACGTCGAAGCCGCCGTAGCCGGTGGCGGCGCGGCGGCCGCGGCTGCCGCCGGTGGCCACGGGTTTGCCGGTGAAGGCGGCGGGCGTGAAGGAATGGGAAAGCATGGAGTATTCATCAACCATCCAGGCCATGGTCTCCTCGCCGCTCCCCACATCGGGGGCGGGAATATCGGTCCATGGTCCGATGAGCGGCTCGATCTGGCGCACGTAGCCTCGCGACAGGCGCTCCAGCTCGGAGCGGCTGAGAGTGCGCGGATCGATGCTTACTCCCCCTTTGGCGCCGCCAAACGGAATATCAACGACGGCGCATTTGAGTGTCATCAATAGAGCCAGATTTTTGACGTCGTCTACCTGCACGTGAGGATGAAAGCGCACGCCGCCCTTGAATGGCCCTCGGGCATTCGAGTGCTGCACGCGCCAACCCCGCACGGTCTGAGTGGTGCCGTCGTCTTTGGTTAGCGGGATGCCAACTTCGACAATACGGGACGGCTCGGCCAGGGACCCCAGGGCATCGGTGGTGAGTCCCAAACGGGCACCGGCCCGGGCAATATCGCTCCAGGTAGTTTCAAACAATTTAGTCACTATCGTTCTCCTCTTTATGCTAATTGTGGCAAAAATAAGAGTTATTGCAACGTTGACTAATATTGGTGTTTGATTTTTTCCGTGGTAAACAGCAGACCGGCCAGTAGCGCGAGCACGACGGCAAAGACTACGGTCGCAGACGAAATGGCCGCAACCAGTCCCAGGAGCGGCAGGATGACGAGGCCGCAGGTGTAGCCGAACGCCATCTGGAGGCTGATGAGCTTCTGCGAACTGGCGGCTCCGAAGCGGCGGGGCGTCTCGTGAATCATGCCGGGGAAGACCGGCGCGAAGCCGGCGCCGGCCAGGGCCAGCCCGAGCACTGATGTGGCGAAGCTGCCGCCCGCCATGAACAAGGCAATACCTGCCACCCCGATCAAGATTCCGGCCCGGATCATGAGCTCGTTGGACAGTTTCATCACCAGAAAGCCGCACACAATGCGGGAGATGCCGATGGAGCCGAAGTAGATACCGGTGAGAGCGGCGGCCTGCGCCACGGGAATGTGTTGGATCGTGACGGCGTAGGTAGCGGCCCAGAAACCGGTGCCAATCTCGGCGCTGACATAGAAGAGGAAGCTGAAGAGGGCCAGCCAGACGCGGCGGTTGCCCAGGATGATACGCCAGTTGTCGGGGATGAGGGTGGTGTCGCCGCTGCCGGCCTTGCGGGCCCGCACCTTCGCCCACAAGGGGACGGCGACGAGCAGGATAACGACAAGTGCAAATTGGATGGCCGCAACGAGAGTGAAGCCGGTGTGCCAATCCTGGGTCTGGGCATAGGAGAGCGCGAAGATGATGGGACCGATGCCCGCGCCGATGCCCCAGCAGGCGTGCATCCAGTTCATGTGGTGAGCCTGGTAGTGGGTGGCGACGTAGTTGTTGAGGGCCGCGTCGATGGCGCCTCCGCCGAAGCCGATAGGAATCATCCAGAGGAAGAACCAGGCGATGTGGTCGGCCTGAGACAGTCCGATCAGGCCGATGGCTGTGAGGAGAGTAGAGAGCGCCACGAGCAGGCCAACGCCGAATTTGCGGGAGAGGTTGGAGGCACCGAGCGTTGAGACGAGGGTACCGACGGTGGCTACAGCGGTGAGAGCACCAGCGATACCGACGTTAGCATTGAGGGCCGGATAGATGGCCGGCCAGGCGCCACCAAAGACGGCATCGGGTAGGCCGAGGCTGATAAAGGTGAGGTAGATGACGACAAGTAACAGGACCGGCATTGGTCCCAGTATATGGCATTAATGCTTGCGGGTAGTGTCGCCGTCCAGGACCTCAGCCAGGATGTTGGTGACGCGGCTGTTGGCCTCGCGCAGGTCGTTGGCGACGCGCTCGAGCTCGGCCTCGGCCTTGGCCCGCTTGGCCACCGTACTGGCGACGGCCAAGGACGTGATAGATATGATAGCGATATAGAGCTGGCAGTAGATGAGAGCAAAGTCGCCGCGCGCCCGGCCGGGGAATGGGCCAAGACCATTGAGGGTGGCCCAAACAGTTATCACGGACATGATGACTGCAGCCGTGACAACGCCGATTTGAAAGAGCCGGAAGGCGGTCCAGATCATGATCGGGAAAAGCATGTAGGCGGCCGGAGTGATGGGCAAGGTGCGTGGCGAAGTGAAGACGACCAGGCTCGCCAACATGACAAGCGCCAGGGTGATAGCGGCCGTGAGCAGATGATGGCACCGAGAGCATCACCGGCCCACCAAGTGATCCAGACGAGCCAGTAGGACTGCCCCTCGGCTAGACCGCCCAAGAACAGGCTGGAGGTGCCTATGGTGGCGCTGACGACACAACAGACGGCGGCCGCGACGATGAAGACAAACAGGTTGCGATCGGCGACCAAGGTACGGGGCAGATGGGTGAAGCGCTTGATGATGTAGGCCCCGACAAATGCCTCGAGCGTGTTGCCCACGGCGATGATGGCCGCTATGAGGAGCGGTTCATTGGAGGTAGCGTTGGCGAGGAAGGCGCCGATGGCAATGGCGGGCAAGTAGCGATAGCCCAGCAGCAGGACGACAGCCAGGGCAATACCGGTGGGCGGCCAGATGGGGCTGACCTGCTCGACGGCAATGGCCAAGGCTAAGCCAGTCTTGGCGGTGATGAAATAGATGGCCGCGACGACGGCCGAGATGCCGATCGTGCGCCAGGGAAGGTTGGAGAGACGGAAACGTTTCAGCTTCATACCTGTGCATAGGATAGCGCGAGAAGGGCACTACGGCCAGATGCAGGTTTGTGCGGCGCGTTCGAATCTCACCCTTACCAAGAAATGACCCCCCTTTCGGGGATCATTTCTTGGTGGAGCATAAGAGATTGTCGCTCACGCGACCTGCGCCTCCTCATGTATATTTGTTTGCCACCAAGTACGAGTCGGCGCTAGACGAACTTCGTGGTGTTCGAATCTCACCCTCGCAAGAATAAAACCCGACTGGTGTCGGGTTTTATTCTTGGTGGAGCATAAGAGATTGTCGCTGGCGCGACCTGCGCCTCCCCTTTTCGATTTACTTGCCACGATATAGGTGTCGGCGCTAGTCGAACTTCGAGACGTTCGAATCTCTGCTTTTGTGCCTTCAAGAAATAATCCCGACCGGTTGGTCGGGATTATTTCTTGGTGGAGCATAAGAGATTCGAACTCTTGACCTCTGCAATGCGAATGCAGCGCTCTAGCCAGCTGAGCTAATGCCCCACGAGTGTGGCGGCGACGGGGGTGCGGAACTGATATATTGTGCCCCGATTGGGCTCGGTGGTCAAGGAGAGTGCAGGCACAAAGAAGGCTCACAAGGCCGGTATGAACCTTCCTTGCGAGCCTTATACTCTGACGGCAGCGTCGATGATGTCGCTAATCTCTTGGGCTGCCCGCTTGGCATCGTCATTGACGACGATGTGGTCGTAGAACTCGGGTGCAGCATCGAGCTCGCCCTTGGCTGTCTCGATGCGGTCGTTGATCTTCTCTGGGGCCGTACCTCGGTTGCGGTGCCGGCGACGGAGACAGGCGAGCTGCTTGCGGCGAGTGTCGCCCGGCGGGAAGAGAACGATCGTAGTGATGCGGTCTTCTGGACGCTTGTGCAACTTGATGAGACGGGCGCCTTCGATGTCGCACTCGATCAACAGCCGGTCGACGCCCGGGTCTGGCCTGGGAGTGCCGTAGCTCTCCTTGTCGTAGTGGCGCCATTCCAGGAAATCATCCGCGACTACTAGCCGGCTGAACTCATCGTGCCGGATGAACCAGTAGTGAACCCCGTTCTGCTCGCCTTCCCTGGGTTTGCGCGTTGTGCGCGATACCGACCAGGTAAGGTCGTCCCGCATTTGCAGGAGGATGTCGAGTACCGTCTGTTTACCAACGGCCGACGCTCCGGAGACGATAATGATCTCGGTCAAGCTGACCAACCCCCTTCGGGTCTTGGGTGTGCGTAAGAGCTGTCGCATCGGCCATAGGCCAAATTGCTTGTGCCATATTATGCCATGAGTCTGATAATCGGTCAAACCCCAAGCTCCGATCTTGAGCGAAAAACTCGAGGCGCTTATGCTCCGGGCGGCGCCGATCGTTAACGCAGGGCGTCGAGAATGTTGGAGTAGTCGTCAGTCCAGGGGTCGATCTGCGGGCCGCTCAGCGGCTCCCAACCCTCCAGACTATCGACCGTCGCCTTATCGCGGGCGAGCACGACCCATTCGGAGGGCAGGGCGCCGCCGTTCCTGGTGCCGCCCTTGAGTACCACTGCCTGCAGGCCGGCATCGCGGGCGGCAGCCTGAACAATAGGCTTGAGGTCGAGGTAACGGTTCGAGATGTGGAGCGCAAGCTGCCCGGACGGGCCGAGGCGGTCCATGTAGACCTTCACAGCCTCGCGCGTCAGGAGGTGGCTGGGAATGGCGTCGGAGCTGAAAGCGTCGATGACGAGAAGGTCATATTGCTCCTTGGACGAGGCCAGGCTGAGGCGGCCGTCACCGACGATAGTCTTGGTGTCGGCGGGGGTGCGGGTGAGGTATGTGAAGAGGCGCGGGTTGTGGGCGATGCGGATTATCTCGGGATCGATTTCGTAAAAGGTGATGCGGTCACCTTCCCGGCCGTAGCCGGCCAACGTGCCCACTCCCAATCCGACAACACCAATATCGCGGCAGCCGGTCAGGCGTTGGCAGGCCGGCAGGACATCGCCGAGCGGTCCTGAACGGTGGTAGTAAGTCGTGGGCTCGAGGCTGCGTTTGGCATCGGTGAATTGGCTGCCGTGCTGAGTAACGCCGTGGTAGAGGACGCGGGTGTCGCCGGCTTGTTTGACTTTGATGACGCCGTAGAAGGTGCGTTCGATGTGCAGCGCCGGCTGGGCTGCCAAGGCCAGGAGAGGCGTAACGAGGAGGGCCAGCATGCCTATGCCGTAGCCGATGGGGCGGGCGCGGTAGAGCATGAACATGACGGCCAGACCAAAGATCACCAGCATTGCGACCGGGTCGCCGAGATTGCCTTTGCCCAGGACGACCAGGCCCATGGTGGCGAGATAGAGCAGGCACGGCACCAGCGCAAAGGCCAACTGGCGGGAGCCGGGCCGGCGCAGAGACTTGATGCTGACGAGCAATGGCACGGTGAGGAGCAAAGCGAGCGGGAACTCGTAAATGTTGTTGAAGATGACCGGCGCCAGGAGGCTGTTGAATATACCGCCCAGCACGCCTCCAACCGCGACCCAGAGATAGAATTCGGTAAGGCGGAGCGGGTGGGGTTTGGTGGCGGCCAGTTTGCCATGCGCGACCAGCGAAATCAGGGTGAGCAGAGCCAGGAAGTACATGGCGATGAGAATGGCCGGCATGGGCAGAGACAGGGTGGTGATAGTGATGGCGCCGAAGAGACCGGCAGCGGCGAAGGGTGCTGTACGCTGGACGCGTTTGGCGGGGTCGCCGGCACCGAAGGCGATGACAAACGTCAACAGATAGAGGGCCAGCGGGATCACCCAGAGCAGCGGCACCGACGCGACATCGGTAGTGATATGAGCGGTCACGCCTAGCATGAGACTCGAAGGCAGGAAAGCGTAGAAGAGCCAGCGCCAGCGCTGCGACCAGGTGATGGCGGGGGCAGCGGCTTCGGCCTTGGTCTCGGCTGCAACCGGGCGCATGGTCCGCCGCATGGCAAAGATTGATACCAGAGTCAGCGCGATGAAGATGACGTAGCCGACCGTCCAGAAGAGCGACTGCTGCTTGAGACTCATTGACGGCTCGACCACCAAAGGATAGGCCAATAACGCCACGAAACTACCGAGATTACCGGCAGCATAGAGGAAGTAAGGTGACGCGGCCCGGGGATGTGATGTGGCGGCAAACCAGCGCTGTAGCAAGGGACCGGAGGTCGAGAGGATGAAGAACGGCATGCCGACGGTGAGAGCGAGGATAGCCAGGATCTGCAGGCTGGGCGGAGCAGACGACTGGCCGGCCCAAGAGGGCAAGGTCAGCGGCAAGACGAGCAGCGGCACCAGGAGCAGGGCCGCGTGGAGCCAGACCTGGCGCTTGAGGCCGAGGCGTTTGACGGACCAGTGGGCGTAGGCGTAGCCGGCCAGCAGCATGGCCTGGAAGAAGACCATACAGGTGTTCCAGACGCCCGGCGAGCCGCCGAATGGCGGCAGCAACAGCTTGCCCATGTACGGCTCGCTCAGAAATATCAGCGCAGCACTGAGAAACGATGAGACTACGAACAACACGACCAGGCCGCGCTGAGCCAGTTTCACTCCTCCTCCTCGTCGATAAATCCACCCGACTGGTGCGACCAGAGCTTGGCGTAGACGCCGCCGTGGGAGAGCAGCTTGTGGTGAGAGCCCTGCTCCACGATGGCACCGTCTTCGAGCACGATGATGCGGTCCATGCGTTGGATAGTGGAGAGGCGGTGGGCGATGACGACGGCGGTGCGGCCTTCCATGAGATGCCAGAGGGCGTCCTGGATAAGCTTTTCGGATTCGGAGTCGAGGGCGGAGGTAGCTTCGTCGAGGACCAGGATGGGGGCATCCTTGAGCATGGCGCGGGCGATGGCGATGCGTTGGCGTTGGCCGCCGGAGAGCTTGATGCCCCGCTCCCCTACCAGCGTGTCGTAGCCCTTGGCGAGTTTGGAGATGAACTCGGAGGCGTGGGCCTTGTGGGCGGCGTCTTGGATCTGCTCTTCGGTGGCGCCAGGGCGGCCGTAGGCGATGTTTTCGCGCAGGCTGCGATGGAAGAGGAGTGGTTCTTGGGGCACGTAGCTGATGGCCCGGCGCACATCGGCCTGGCGCATCTTGGCGATGTCGTGGCCGTCGAGTTCGATGGTACCGCCCTGGATATCCATCAGTCGCAACAGCAGCTTGGTAATGGTGGTCTTACCGCCTCCGGAAGTGCCGACAAGTCCGATCTTCTCGCCCGGCTTGATGTCGAGATCGAGACCATGGAAGACGCGTTCGTCGGAGGAGTCGGCGTAGGCAAACGACAGGCCCCGGATGGCGATATGGCCCTTTGTGATGGTGGTGGCGGGGGCGTGGGGCGGGTCTTTGACCTCGGGTTCGAGTGTAAGGATCTGGGTCATTTCGGCGGCGTCGGCGAGGGAGCGTTCGATGTTGCGCGCGACGCGGCCAACGTTCCAGAGGTTGCCAAAGATGCTCCAGATCAGGGCCTGGATCAGCACAAGTTGTCCGAGGTCAATCTGGCGGTCGGCGACGAGCTTGAGCGAGAAGACGAAGACG
>JAQZBT010000003.1 GCA_029237755.1 Candidatus Saccharimonadota bacterium | reverse complement strand
ATGTTGCCGGAGTTGTCAGTCAGGCGGCCCTGGAAGTTGACCTTGTAGGGGACGGTCTGGGCGGCGGTCGCGGGTTGCGCGAGCATGCCAAAAGCGGCTGTGAGCGTGAGGAGCGCCGTGGCGAGGGCTAATATTGCCCGTGCACCAAAATGGCGGCGTAACTCCAATTCACAACCTTGGTTACAGGTGGAATTATACCATTGCGCTTATGCTGAGTTCAAGATTGTGCTTATGGTTTTTGGGGCGGTTGGCGGACCCTATTTTGGCGGCGCGTCAAAGTAGTGCAGCGTGCGTTGCTATATTTTTTGGATCAGTCTCAGTTTGCGACAGATCGGCCTTAACCGAGCTCAACGAAAATGTCGTTTGTCGCAAGTTGAGACTGTTAGCCGAGTTGGCGGCGGTGCGGCTTCTTTGGCTCAGTCTTGAGCTCGACCTTGTGTTTCTTGGGTTCGGGCTCGTCGAAGAGGGGCTCGAGCGGGTGGCTCGGCCGCGGTGAGGGGTGCTTGTGTTCGTCGTGTTTTGGCGCTTCGTGGTGCTTAGGAGCCTCGTGATGACTGGTGATCGCGTGCTGATTGGCCTGGCTGTGGTGCCTGGGTGCCTCATGGTGCTCCGCCGGCTTGATGTGGTGGGTACTGGGCGGTTCGACGACCTTGATGTTGCGGGCCGGCTTGAGATGGTGGACGGGCTTGCGCTCGGGTTCTGGCTCGGCCGGCTTGAGGTGACGACGCGGCTGGGCGGGCTTGACGTGATGCGCGAACTGAGGCTTCTCGTCCTCGGTCTTTTTGGCTTTGTGCTCTTCAGGAACCAGGATGCGGCGGCGCGGCTGGATGAGTGTTCCGGGGTCCGGGGCAGCAGCTTCGGCGGCCGCGACGGGTTTGGTGAGCTCCGGATCGACGGTGACGACGGGCTGCGGCTCTGGCGCAACTTCGGGTTCCGGCTCAGGCTCTGGTACTGGATCAGGCTCCACCACTGGCGCAGGCTTGGCGACCTGCTCCCACACTGGCGCGGGCCTTGCCGAAACCCTCGGCTCCCACGCGGGCTGTGACTTCAAACCAACCTTTGGCTCGGGCCGCTTCGTCGGCGTAACGGGCGCCACGGCTGCTGGTACCGGTGCCGGCTTTGGCTGGCGAGGGCGCCGGCCGGGCAACCCGCGGCGGTAGCGGTAGATCAGGCCGATGACGAGAGCCAAAGCTAACACCAGCAGCAGCCAACTGTACCAACCGGTGATAGCGAAGATCCAAACGGTCCGGTCGGAGCCACTGGAGACGTCGCGTACCTGCAAGGGCAGCAACCCCAGGAACGATCCCGGACGCTCGATCACAAAGGCGCGATGATTGGACGGCAGTATCAATCCAGAAGCGTGGGCGACTGAGCGGCCCCAGGGCAGGACCTGGGTTTCGATGCCGGGACGGAAGGCGACGCCGCCCTTGGCCGGACTGGTGTTTTCGATCGTGACCGTGCCTTCGAGGCCATGGCCGAATTGCCAGAAGGGTACATTTAGATCGGCGATGCCGCCTTGCGTGGAGGCGGTGCCGTGGTTGCGCAGGACGATGAGGGTGCCGACTTTGGCGCTTTGGGAGACAAATGAGCTGTTGCTGCCGGCGTTGGCGCTGGGACGGGTCTTGAAGAAGATGACACCGAATACCCCGCCCTGAGGCAACTTCGCCGGATCAACTGTGAACAGCACGCGCACCCGCTCGCGAGCACCGATGTCGAATGTCTTGAGGTCGGTGCGAATGCCCGCCAGGAGGTCGGGGTCGTCGAAGAATTCCATGTCGCCGGCCGAACCGACCTGCCTGAACCCTTGGATAGAGACGTCGACGGTGACGGGAGCGTCGGTCGGGTTGGAGACGTCGATAGAGCCGTTTTTGGCTTTGTCGCCGAGTATGTCCTCGTATAGCAGCGGCGTGACCTGCAGCCCCGGAGCGCTGGCCGAAGCAGCGGTTGGCAGTAGGGCGGCGGCCAGGATAAGGCCGATGATGATTCGTTTCATAACTCTCACGGTTTAATGGTAGCTGTATAAATTACCTGCGTCGAATAGGTACCGCTCTTTTGGGAAGAGGAGGTGTCGGCGCGGTACTGGATAGTCGTAGTCTCTCGAACGCCGCCGTTGAGGCCGGTGCGAGTGTGGTAGTTGGTAGAGGCGGAGGGCAGGGCAGCGTAGTTGTAGTTGGGGCCGGTCCCCCACTTGCCGTCGAGTCCGAAGCCGCCGGTGAGAGTGAAGCCGAATCCGGTGGTGGTGCCCTCGACCCAGGCCGTGGGCGCGGCGATGGAACCGGAGACATCGGGGATGGTGGTGGAATTGTCAGTATGGGTTAGCGGCTCGGGGCGCTGGACGAACATGTCGTAACCGCCGGCGTCGGTGCGGACTACGGCGTCGACCGAGTAGGACTGAGACTGGCCGGGCGTGACGTTGGGCAGGGTGAAGGCGTTTTGGAGAGCGTTGGCGCCGGCAGTGTAGTCGTTTAGGACTTCGGTGTCGCGGAGCTGGCGGTGGATGACGCGGGCCTCGTCGAAAGAAGCGTCGACGTAGTTGGAGGTGGGCGCGGACGGCCAACCCGTGAGGTTGTCGTAGCCGAGGCGGTAGTAGCCGGAGTAGTTGGCGGCGGTGGTAACGGCGTTGTCGACTGCGACCAGCACTCCGTCGAGGAAGAGTTTCATCCCGCCGGACCCGAGTGAGGCGCCGACATGGTGCCACGAGCCGTCGTTGTAGCTGGCGGGCGAAGTGATCGTCTCGAAGGCGGAGGGCTTAACGCCAAAGGTGACATTGCCCGCGTCGGTCAGGTAGACGAGGCGGTCGAGAGTGGCGCTGGCGCCGGTCTGAGCGTTGCCGAAGCCGGCCAGGTAACCGCCGGTCGTGCTGGTCGACTTGAACCAGAACTCGAGTGTGAAGTCCGAGGGGGCAGCTAGTTGTGTGGCGGTAGAGAGATATTGGTTCGAGCCGTTGAGGTCTATCCCCTGCCCCACCATGCCGGTGACCCAGGTGGGTGCGTTCATGAGCGTGGCGTCGTCACCGTTGGGGCCGACGTCGTAGGCGGCGGTGCCGGTGCCGGTATCGAGTGGCCAGTAAGCGTAGGTGCCGGCCGGAACTACCGAGATAGTCAGCGAGTGCGGGAGCTGGCGGTCGTAACCTTTGCCGAGGTTGTAACTCTGGCTTGAGCCCGCGCCCACGACCGCTTCGCCGCCCGTATCGGTGAGCCGGTAGGACTGCGAGCTGGAGTCGCCGCCGAATGACGAGGCGACGTTGGGGTCGAGACGGAAGTTATCCGACTGCATGAGATCGGCCACGGCAAAGCCCGGCAACAGCAAGGCTGCCGCCACCAGCAGTGCCCACAACTCACGCGCACGGGTAAGCATTAGCATGATTATAACAGGGTCGGGCGGCCTACAGGAGCTTGCTCAACTCCACCCAAATCACGTAAATGCTGAAACTGCCGTAGGAGACGAACGCCAACAGCATGGCGGTGGTGCGGAACCGGCTTGGCCGCAGCGGCTCGGGGAGCAGAGTCTTGTTGAGCCAGAGAGTAAGACCGGAGTGTACGAACATGGCAAAGGCGTTCATCACTGCGGCGAGCGTCAGTAGCTGGAGAGGCTGGTCAAAGCCGGCCAGCAATATAGCGACACCGGCCAAGATCTGCAGCCATAACACAAGGTAGTAGGTGGGGCGGATGTGGCGCCCAGAGAGCCGGCGCGGCGCGGCCAGGACGACGTTTTCTGAGAGGATGCGGCTGGTGGCGTCAAAGACCGTGAGCTGGGTGCCGAAGAGAGTGAGGCCGGCCACGATCAGGAAGAAGGTGCCGACGATGGGCCAGAGGCGCTGGCCGATGACAGCGCCCTCATTGATGACGAAACCGATCGAGGCATCGAAGCCGCCGACCTTGTAGACAGTGGTGTAGGCCAACAGGCTGAGCAATACGATAGCGATCGAGCCGGTGAGCCAGAAGACTAGGAAGTGCTCGGCGTTGATGACGCGCCACCAACGGCGGAAGCCGGCCACATTCTTGGGTGTGACGGCAAATTGGGCTCCCTCGAGGGCAACGTTTTGCTTGGCGCCGGTCAGCAGACTAGTGATGCGCCCGGCGTATTTGCCCATGCCGAAGCCTTTTTCCTTGATGTAGAAGGATTGTGCCAGGTTGAGGTTACCGGCCGCACCGGAGTAGGCCAATGCCGCCAGGAAGGCCGCCAGCGAAATCCCGGCCGGCAGGAACCAGAAGCCGTCGCCTTTGCCGACCAAGCCGTTGGCCAACGCGGACCAGTCGGCGGGTGCGGCCAGCACAATGCTGAGCACCATGATGAAGGGTACACCTATGAGCACGAGAACCTTCTGGAATGTCTCGACGGTCTTATAGAGGACCGGGCCCAAAGACAGGATGAGGCCCATGACTATGAGTAGTCCGATGGCCAGGTACTGAGTGTCTTTGACGCCCGCGACGTGACCGAGGACGGCGGCCGATGAGGCGGCGATGCCGGGCCACATCCAGGGGATGAAGGTGGAGATGAGGAACCAGATGGGCAGCCAGCGGAGCTTGCGGGCAAAACCGACGAAGACGCTTTCGCCGCGGGCGAGGGCGTAGCGCTCGATCTCCATGTTGATGAAGAACTGGAAGGTGATGCCGATGATGGCACCCCAGATGAGGCCCATACCGTATTGCGACGACAGGTACGGCCAGAGGATGACCTCGCCGCTGCCGAGACCGAGGCCTAGAAGGATAAAGCTGGGGCCGATGATGTGGATCAACCGCGGACTGGGCGGCAGGGGTTTGACCGGCAGGGAGCGAAATATTTTATCGCGCATATGCTTAGTCTAGCAGGGCTGACTCGCTAACGTGACCCTCAACCTGGCGCTTCCATAGCGACGAGTAGCGGCCACCGGACCGCAACAGCTCAGCATGAGTCCCCTCTTCTTCGATCTTGCCATCGTGCATCACGAGGATGCGGTCGAGTCCGGCGATAGTGGAGAGCCGGTGGGCGATGACGATGGCGGTGTGGCGACCAATAATCTCAGGCAGCGCCTGTTGGATGATGCGCTCGGATTCGGTGTCGAGCGCCGATGTGGCTTCGTCGAAGAGCATGATGGGGGCGTTTTTGAGTATGGCGCGGGCGATGACGACGCGTTGTTTCTGGCCGCCTGACAACTTCACTCCCCGCTCCCCTACCATTGATTCGTAGCCCGCAGGAAGGCGCTCGATGAACTCGTGCGCGTGCGCGGCGCGGGCGGCGCGTTCGATATCGGCGTCGGTGGCCTGTTCGTCAAAGTAGGCGATGTTGTCGCGAATGGTGAGGTGGAAGAGCAGCGGCTCCTGGGGGACGTAAGCAATGTGCCGCCGCAGTTCGGACTGGCGGACGTCGCGAATGTCGGCGCCGTCGATGAGGATTGCGCCCGAAGTTACGTCGTCGAAGCGCAGGAGCAAGCTGGCAAGCGTACTTTTGCCGGCGCCGCTGAGACCAACGATGCCGACTTGCTCGCCGCCCTTGATCTTGATGCTGAGGTTTTCAAACACCGGCACCTCGCGGCCCTCGGCCGGGTAGCTGAAGGTGACGTCGCGCAGCTCAATCGCTCCCGAGTGAAGCTTGAGTTCCTTGGGCTGGGGCGGATCGCTCACTGTCTCTTCCTCGTCGCCCAGGTATTCCAGCGCCGGGTAGGCTTTGGCAATGTAATCGTCGTGGTGTTCGATGAGGTTGGGCAGGTCGTTGACGTTGCGGATGATTTGGAACATATACGTGAGCGCCAAGACGGTGAGCGCCACGCTGTCGGCGCCGGACGAGGAGTCGACTACCACGTAGAAGGCCAGACAGGCACCAACGGTGGTAAACAGGCTGCGGGGCAAATCGAGCGCAATGCCGAACACCCGGCGCTTCGAGTAAGTAGTAGTCTCCTCACTGGCCAGATCGGACATGAGACTGCGGGCTTGACGTTCGACGCCGCTGGATTTGAACGCGACAATATTGGTCACGATATCGGACACTTCCCCGCCGATTTTGCGGTATATCTCATGCGAAGTCTTGCGCAGCGGCGCCATCTTTTGTGAGGCCCAAAAGATGTAGACCGCTTGGACCGCCAGCGTTGCAATTGCGACGAGGCCCAAGAGCGGGTTGGCGTAGAAGAGTATGGCGGCAGGAAGGGTCAAGGAGACAGCCGTGCGCACGACATCGGTGCGAATAAAGCGGGCTAGCAGCAGGACGCCGTCGAGATACTGCCGGAAGAGGCCGGTGAGGTAACCGGACTGGTGGTCGCGGTAAAAGGCCATATCCTTACCGGTGAGCTTGTTGTAGTAGCGCATGATCAGTCTGCCATAGAGCCGGTTCTCAGACGTGATGGAAGTGATTTCGCCGGCCGCGCCCACTACGTGGGAGACGATGTAGACGATGAGGAAGTACCAGATATAGCGCTTCGCACCATCAACGTCCCCGGAGGCGACGTGTGAGGCGATCTGTGACAGTACAATCAGGCCAACGACCCGGGCCAGAATAGTCCTGATGAGTTCGGTAACCAGCCCAAACCAAACGGCCGGTAAACGGCCGTAGGTTTCGAGCAAGTGCTTGTAGACGGCTCGGTTCATGGCAGTGCTAGGTTGCTCGTCGACCTAAGTATATGCGGTCTTCCTCACAACTAGCACTCCTGCGCTGTTGGTTATCTGTGGCTGGCAAGCGTTATTCCTTTCCGGAGAGGATGCGGAAGGCGCGGCGCCAGCGCTTGCGCGTCCGCCAGAAGAATATCACGAGGATGAGCAGAATGATAAGCGCGAGAGCGACGGTCTTCCAGGGTATGACGGTAAAGGAAGTAGACGCCTTGAGTGACTTGCCGCCGGCGTAAGTGGCGTCGAGGTCAGCCGTGTAGTAGCCAAACATGAACGGCTTTTTCTTGCCCTCTGGCCAGTCGTTTTGCAGCTTCCGAATGGCACCCGGGATGACGAAGTGCTCAGCGAGTTTGATCTCATCGACTTTCATACCAAGTATGTTTTTGATGACGATCTTGCCCGTGGCCTTCTCGTGGACGTTACCGGTGTTTTTTAGGCGGGTTATAAACTTGACCGGTCCTTTTTCATAGTTCGAATTGCCGGTGGCAAAACTTTCAACCTTGAGCTCTTCATTGGCGGCACCGTTGATGCGTTGGAAAACGATACTGGCGATGCGTTGCTGGACAGCGGCGCCGGATTGTCCGGCCGGGAGCTTGGGCGGGACGGTACTAAAGACGATCGCTCCATAGCGGCCGCCGGGCTCGGCGTTGACCGGGATGCCGACGGTGTAGCCGACCTCTTGGGTCTTCTTGGCGGGGATATTGAACTCGGGCAGACTCACATTGAACCATGGCGCGAGCGAATAGAGCGGGTTGGCGTCATTGACCAGCTCGATCTGACCCTCTTCACCCTTAGCTACGAAGTTTTCCTTGGTCACCCGGATGGCGATGGGGGCGTCGGTCAGGTTAGTAACCTTGATCGTTCCCTTAGTAGTGCCGCCCGGGTCGCTGGCATAGTTGGAGGTCGGCGGCGAGACCTGGAAGCTCGAGACGGTGGCTGCAGTCGCGGGTGGGGCGAAAGCGAAGACCGCTCCTGCGGCTCCGGCGCTTAGGGTTAACAGAATTCGGCGGAGGGAGGTAGCGGTCTTCATATGTGCTTTAGCTTATCTGATTAGTAGACGGGGACGCAAGTGTAGACGATGGTCGTCGAGTAGGCACCGGGCTCGGTGGTCGAGGTGATACCTACTTTGTGACCGACCTTGAAGACACCAGCGGCTGTGGAGGTTGGCCCGTTGGCGTAGGCGACCTCGGCGTTGTTGGTCTGAGTCGCACCGTGGCCGTAGGCGGCATACTCACGGGAAGCGCCGTCGGTGAAGCGGTCGGGGTCACCGGTGCCGAGGGTGGTGTCGTTGGTGGTGTAGGCGTAGCCCTCGGTGTTGGTGGCCGTCCAGACGGTTGGCGATGCGTTGGTGCCACCCCAGTCGGCGATGGTCTGGCTGAGCGAGTTGGCCAGCTGGACTGTATCTCTAATGTAGACAGTGAACCCGTTGGTGGCGTTGGTACCCACGGTCAAGGTTTGGCATGCGATCTCGTCGCTGCCCGCGGTCACGCCGTCGAACGGAATGGTGGTGCCGGTCGCGGTGGTCGTGGTGGTGACGCCGGTACCGCAGTCGTCGGAGCCGCCGGTGGTGACACCGGTGACGGTGAAGGACAGAGCGCCGTCGACTGTGAGGGACAAGAGCTGACCGCTGGTGAGCACGTACTGGACGGTCACTGTGTCGACCAGAGTACCCTGGCAGTCGCCGCCGCTGAAGCTACCGGTGTAGGTAGAGAAGCGCATGAAGATGCCGGTGTCAGTGGAGGTAGAGTTGCGGATGTTGTCCCAGACGACGGTGCGGTCCGTGGCGCTAGCCGGCTCTTCAGACGTGGTGTCGTAGGTAAAGATGGAGCCGTTAGTAGCTACGTTGGTGGACCAGCCGGTGTCGTCGATGTAGTCGGTGCCAGAGGTGTCGAGGGTGGCACTGGTAGTGACCATGCCAGTCGGCACAGTGGATCCAGTGGATGTGGTGGCGAACACCTGCTTGATACACTGAATGTTACCGAGTCCAGCGCCATCACGCGTGACGTTGTCGGCGTCGAAGGTGTAGCTCACGGCGTTAGCAACGGCAGGCGGGCCGGCCGCGTAGGGACGCGAGTCGCTCAGGTAGACAGAGGCTCCTGTGAGCGTGGCAGCCTGTGCCGGCACTGAGTACACAAAGGTTGCCGTCGCGGCCAAAACCACGGCGGTTAGTTTAGCTAATGTTTTCCGAACGTTTTTGGGCCGGCGCACTCCAAGCGCCTCAGCCGCACGTACAATGCGGTTCACTCGTTTTCTCCTCAACACACTTTTAATGAGTTCCCTTGTAGCGTAGCCGTTATTACAACGGCTGTCAAACTTCTTATGTTTCCACAGGGGCTAGGTAGGAATGGCGTCTGGCTATTCGGGAATGCCGGGGGTCTTGCGGCCGCGCAGATAGGCGTCATTGACGAGGTCGCGGTAGGACTGGTCGGTGGCATACTGGCGCTCGACTTCGGCCAGGTGGTCGAGATTGTTCTTGAAATCGGCGGCCATCTTTTGGCGCAGAGCGGTGGGGGCAGCAACCTCGCCCCGGCGCAGGGCATCGGCCGCGGCCACGTTGGCGGCCGCCAGATCGGATGGTTCGAGTTTGCCCTTGGCGACGGCGGCGGCGGCCAGGGTGTCGTGAGTGGCGCTGACGCCGTCGGGGTGAGCGGCGCGCTCGGCCTGAATCTTGGCGTGGATTTGCGAGGCGTGATGCAGGTCGTTGCCGGTGGCGGCGACGATATTGCCGGACAAGACGCGGTCGACGGTGGCAGTCGGGGCGTCGCGGGTCGGGGTGACACTCCACTCTGCTGCCAACTTCTCTGACACGACGGGCTGGCGCATGTCTGCGCCCTTGGCGATCGTGGCCTTGGTTTCGGTAGAGAGAGCACCCTTGGCCTCGGCGGTCCCATAGATTTCCTGCGAGGCGATGGCGAAGTCGGTGGCGCCCTTGGTGGCGGCCTTCTTGATCGCGGAGTCAGAAGACTCGCGTCCCTGGTCGTAGAAGGCCAGGTAGCGCTTGATTTGCGCGGCATCGGTGCCGGCCAGCTGGTCGGATGACATGTCGACACCGGCTGAAGTCATAGGCTTGGCCTTGTCGTTGCCCGGTGCATCCTTGGTACCGCGAGCCCAGGTGTCGCGCCACTTGTCGTCGACGACCTGCTTATAGCTGCCACCGAAGAGGGCCTTAGAGCCGTCGGCATTCTTGCCGTCGCCACCCCTGAAGCGGAGTTTGCCATTGCTATCGCGGTACTCCTCAATCGAGCCCATAGCCATGTCCTGGGCCCGCTGGAAGCCCGTGTAGGAGTTACTGAGACGACGCAGGGCGCCGGAGATAACCGCCTGATTGGCCTTATCGCCCTTGGCGACCTCGCCGTGAATCATGCCTTCGAGCTGGTCGATGCCGCCGTCGGCGCGACCTAGCACTTCGGCGAGCTTGGCCTGGCTCTTGGCTGAGCCGGTGCGGTTAAACTCGGCCCGGGCGGCCTTGATTTCGGCGATGGACTGCTCACTCTGGCTTTCGGTCAGGTTCATGTTACGCATGGAAGTGCCCTGGGCGTTCTTGGCAGTCGACTCGGCCTGTGAGATCTTGGCTTCCTTGTCGGCATCGACGATGCCCGCGGTCTCGTTACGAATCGCTTCCTTGGAGGTCTGGTCGTTCTCCATGCGGAACTGGTCCTGGGCCTCGGAGAGACCAACGTCGGCCTGGTACTTGGCTTGGGCCTGGTTGATAGCCATCTGCTTGTGCGGGTTGATGGGGCGCTTGCCGGCGCCCTGGGCAAAGCTACCGAGACCGGAGCGCTTGAGCGCCACGGCCCCCTTGAGCTTGCGGCCGAAGGTCATCGGCCCGGGACCATGCATGGCGTCCATAGCGCGGTTGGCGTTGACGGCCTTACGGTCGGCTGCCCTGAGCTTGGCCCGTTCCGAATCCTTACCGTAGCGCTTGTCGAGGGCGCCACCGGCCTTACGGATCGCGTCGCCGCCGAGCTGGAAGCCCTTGCCGGCCATCGAGAAGGTGGCGGGAACCAGGAACAGCGGCAAGACGACGGCGGCAAACTGGATGATACCGGTGACACCTTTTTCAATGCCGTTGACCGGGGCAGCACCAGCCGCCGCCGAGAAGATCCGGCCGGCTTCGAAGAGCAGCATGATCAAGGGGAACATCATGACGAGCTTAATGAAGTTTTGCCACCACTCTTTGAACCACTTTTCTGTGTTGGGCAGGATCCAGAGCAGGATCGCGAAGGGACTCAGGACAATCGCCAGCGTAATGAGGATCTTGCGCAGGATGAGCGTAAAGAGGGTGACAAAGATGGCGATCACGACTGTGGCGATAACGCCGGCACCGAGGGTGGCGAGCGCGGTACTGGCCACCGCTACCGAGCCGATCAGCAGGCCGCCCAGGACCAGCTTGCCGAGGTGGGACTCAAAGTTGATATTGGTCGCCGGTACGGCGGTGGCGCTGAGCGACACGAGTCCGTTGCCCAGGATATTGCCGATATCTACTACGATCACGCACAGCCACCATGAGAATGGGATCAAAACCGCGCCGGCGACCAGCCGGGGCAGAATCTTCTTGATGGTGTAGTTGTCGAACCCGAGCGCGTTACCGATGATGACTAGGAAGAATATGAGGATGAACATCAGGCTGGCGACGTTCTTGAAGCCTTCCCAGATATTGTAGATAGGCTTTACCCGCGGGTCTTTGTTGTCCATCGGCTTCTCTTCGAGCAGAGGCACCAGGATATTGTCGCGTACCCAGTCGATGGCGCTGACCGCGGGAACGATAATGAGGTCGCAGATGAGCCACGAGAAGTAGGGACCGGCGTTGCAGGTGTCCTCAACGTTTTTGCCCAAGTCCCCTTCCGGAGGTGGGGTCTGCGGGTTGGCCTGGTCGATGAGCTGGTTTAGGACCGTGTACTTGTTGGCATCGACTTTGACGTTTACGAAGACCCAGTTGGCGGCCAGGTCGTCGACGGTACAGTTGACCTCCACCCGATAGGTGCCCGGCAGCAGGTCCATACCGGAGTCGAAATTGCCTCCGCCGCCGAAGAAGACGTTCTTGTTCGTCGGACCCTGGATCGTAACGGGCGAACCGGCTGGGCAGTCGACGATCCGGTTGGCGATGTCTTTGACCGTGATGTGACCGCGGATGCCGCCCTTGCCGCTGTTGGCTAGGGCAACAGGAACGGTGATGGTCTTCTCGTGCGTGCTCATGTTGGCCTGGGGACTCTGGTTGTGGCACATGTTGATGCGGTTCACCGCGCCGGTGGCGCTGCCTGAGACTGTGATATCGAAGTACTTCTGATTGCCCGCCGAAGCACAGTCGCCATCCGAGGGCGACGTACCCCAGATGGTGCCGCCAGAGGTATAGCGGCCTGGGCTGGTGGGATTGAGAGTGAAACTGTTGTCTTGAGCGCTATTGGCCTGGCGTGTGACGGTAACGGTGGCGTTGGTCGGGGGTGCCGGGTTGAGGATGACTACCAGGATGGTACAGCCGACAGGATCCGCGATACAGTCGCCCGAAGAACCCGCATGGACATAGGGCGCGTTGGACAAGAGCGCCCCGAAGGCCAGGGAGAAGGTAAGCAGAATGCCAAACAGCCGTCTACGCATAGGCTACGGCGTGTCTGGTTGCTGAGGTCGTGGCGGTGGAGGCGGCGGTAGCGGCCGTTCCTGCAGGTAGGCTTCCTGAACTGCTTGCTGGTAGTTGTAGTCAGGCCGCGTGGGGTGATCGATGGGCGTGGCTTGCTGGTAGTGGCGGGCGGCGTCAGAGATGGCATCGATGTTGCCCTGGAACTGCTCGGCCATCTTGCGGCTTACGCCACTGGGGACGGGCGGGGTGTAGTCGGCGGGGCGGCCGACTCCCAGGTCGGCCAGGTCCTGGCCGGTGAGACGGCCGGCCTGCATGACGCGGTTCTGGATGTTTTCGTGCAATTCGCTGCGGTTTTCGCTGGAGAGTTCGATCTGCTGGTTGATCTGCTGGTTGATGTCGGCGACGTGTGCGACATCGTGTCCGGTCGCCTCGACGATGGCCGTGGCGGTACGGGTGGCAACGGGAGTGACGGTAGGCGCGGGGGCGGCCGCTGCATCGGCGGCGAAGTCCTTGGCCACCACGGGCGCAACCAGGTGCTGGCCGGGCATATTGACCTGGCCGGCCTCGGCCAACTGGCGTTTGGCTTCGGTCGTGATCTGACCGCGCAGGTTCTTGTTCTCATGGGCACTCGAAACGGCCTGGGCGAAGTCGGCGGCGCCGTCGTGGGCAGCTTTAACTATCTCAGGATCGCCAGAGCGGGCAGCCTGGTTGTAGAAGGCGGCGAGACGCTTGATCTGACCATGGGGCTGCTTGGCGATGTCGGCCGCGGACATGTCGCTGGAGGCGGCAATGATCGGCTTGTTGGCATCCATACCGCTAGCGCCCTTCGTGGCGCGGTACCACATGTCCTTGTGCTCGTCGGCCACGTTTTCACCCCAGGTGCCACCGAGGAGGGCATTTTCCGTGGCAACTTCGTGTTCGGAACTGGCTCTCGGTCCATTCTTTGACGTAAGGGCGAAGCCCTCCTTGTCAACATATTTGACGCTAGTGCCGTTGCCACCGACGTAGTCGATGGAGCCGTCGGCGTTTTGGATCTTACCGACCCGACCTTGGGCGAGTTCTTGAGCGGCATCGAAACCACCACCAGATTGCGACAGTCGGGTGACCGCGGCTTCCAGTGTGGCCTTGTCTCCCCGCTCCAGGGCGCCGGCTGCGATATCTTGCAACTCTTTACGGCCGGCACCGCCGAGCGGGATATCCTTGATCGAGACGCCTTCGGCATTCTTGAAGGCAGTCATGGCTTCGGCAACGCGGGCGGCGTGCAGCTTGTCGACCTGGGCGGCCGTCGCGTCGTGGACGCGCTCGTGGGAGGTGCGGGAGTCGTTGAGGCGCTGCTGGTCGGCGGCATCGGACTGGGCGCGCTCGGACTGGTACTTGGCGGAGGCAGCATTGATGCGCTGCTTGGTGGCAGCGTTGTTGGAGATACCTGGGATGCGGCGCTTACCGATGACATTACCCTGGGCGTCCTTGATGTTGCCGGCCGTTACACCGCCAAAGAAGCCACCCAAGCCAGACCGCTTGAGGGCGATACCGCGCTTGACCGAGCCGAGGGCCTTGATACCGAGGGGGTTTGAGTTCTTGTCGTTGAAGCGGTCGGCGTTTTTCTGCACGCGTTGCTCCGCGCGGAGCTTGGCCTTGTCGGAGTCCTTGCCGTAACGCTTGTCCATGGCTCCGGCAGCCTTGCCGATGGCGGCTTGACCCAGCTTCATGCCCTTGCCCGCCCAGGCGAACGCCATGGGTACGGCGAAGAGCGGGACGATCAGACCGGCTACCTGCAGGAGCGGAATAGCGGCCTCTTCGAGACCGTTACCGGCCGTGGCGCCGGCTGCGACCGAGAAGATGCGCCCGGCCTCAAACAGCAACATGATGATGGGGTACATCATGACGAGCTTGAAGAAGTTCTGCCACCACTCGCTAAACCATTTCGACGTGTTGGGCAGGATCCAGAGCATGAAGGCAAACGGGCTCAGGATGACCATGAGGGTGATGAGAATCTTGCGGAAGATTAGGGTCACAAGCACCGCTGCGAAGGCAATAACCATGCTGATGACCAGGCCCAGGCTGACGCCCGTGATGGCGGCGGCCGCCCCGGCCACACCCAGCCCCACGCCTCCGGCCAGGAAGAGCTTGGACATGCTGGAGCTAAAGTCGATATTGGCAGGATCGATGAAGTTGGTGGTCAGGGACAGTAATCCTTGACCCAGGATGTTGCCGATGTCGATGACGATGACGCAGATCCACCAGGAGAACGGTACCAGGACCGCTCCAGCCACCAGGCGGGGAAGAATCTTCTTAATGGAGTAGTTGTCCCAACCCAAGGCCGTTCCAAATATCACAAAGAAGAATACCAGTATCAGGAACAGGCTCGCGACGTTGCGGAAGCCTTCCCAGATTTCATAGACCGGCTCGACCTCCTTGGTGTTCTTGTCTAGAGGTCTCTCTTCGAGGAAAGGCAGGATGATCTCTTCGCGGATCCAGTCGACCACGCCGACCAGAGTCTTCACGAAATCGCAGACCATCCACGTAAAGACACTACCGGCGTCACAGGTAGGAGATGTCTCGGCTGTACCGTCCGTCTCGGGCGCAGCATACGCAAGCTGAGGCGCGGCGAGCGTGAACGAGACGCTGGCAAACAGCGTCAGAAAGATTCCGAAAATCCGCCTCTTCATACGTCTAACTATAGCATTAGCGTTATGGCGGCGGAAGTGGTTTTAAGAGACCTAGTAGACGGGGGTCATGGTGTAGATGACGGTGGTGGAGTAGGTGCCGGGCTCGGTGGTGGTGGATACGCCCACCTGGTGGCCGATCCGGTGGGTGGCGGTCGTGACACCCAGGGCTGAGTAGCCAACTTCGGCGTTAGTGGTGGTCATAGCTGCCCAACCCTGGCCCGGGCTGGTGAAACGGTTGGCTGTCGGGTTGATGCCGGCCAAGGTGCCGTCGTCGGTGGTGTAGCCGTAGGCCTCGACACCGGCGGCCGAAAAGGCGGAGGGAGCGGCGTTGGAACCGGTGTGGTTGTTGATGGTTTGGGAGAGGGCGTTGGTCGGTGCGGCGGTGTAGCGGGCATAGACCGTGTAGCCGTTAGTAGCATTGGTAGCTGCGATCAGGTCCTGGCAGACGACGCCGTTGGAGGCTGGCGAGACAGTGCCAAATGGGATGGTGGTGGAGGTAGACGCCTGGGTAGTGGTGGTGCCGTTGCAAGCCAGGCCGGAGCCCACGGCGTTGACGGTGAACGTGAGCGTCTGGTCGACTGTGAGGGTCAGGGTCGAGCCGTTGGTGTAGATAAAGAGGACTGTGGCGTTGTCGAGCTGACCGGTGGAGCAGTCGACGTTGGTGTAGGTGAAGACCTTGAGGAAGTAGCGGGTGTCGGCAGTGGCGCCGTTGACCACGTTGTAGAAGCTAATCCTGCGGGCGGAGGCGCTGGCGGGGGTCTCACCGGCGGCGTTGGTAACCGTGACGGTGCCGTTGGCGGGATGGTTGGTGGTCCAGGAGCCTGGGGTGGGGATGTAGTTGGTGGCAGAAACAGCAGTGTCGAGAGTGGCACCGGCAGTGTTTAAGCCAGTGGGAACTGTCGAGCCGGTAGCAGTGTCGCGCCATTCGAAGCGGAGGCAGCGGATAAGGCTTGTGGTGACACTAGAGCCTGTGAAGGCGTAGCTGACCGTTTGGTTGGGGCGAGGATCTGAAATAGCCACCGAGGCAGTTGTCAGGGTGGCGGCTTTGACGTTAAGCGTGGGATAGACCAGTGCAGCTACAACAAAAATCCCCACCAACCCTATGCGTTTCAGCATCGAATGGCTGCGGGAGCGTTTGTTTGTGCGTCTAGATTTGATCACTGGTGTTTTGTGTCTGACTTTTTGAAGTTTTGTTTAGCTCTCGCGAGAGCTGTAATAAGCGTAACTAGTATCAGTTTCCGTGTCAACTGCCTTTACCGTGGATAACTGCAACTGCCGTTAACTCATTAAGCTAGGTATATGCGCTCTGCTTCGCTAACGGCAGTTGCTAGCCTAGGCAGTCGGGCGCGGGTCAAATATTGTTGACGTTCTCGAGGCTTAATATCATAATTACGTAACTTACACACCGCTCTGTCAACCGAGAGGAGGCGGATGTGAGAGCACCAAGTGACCGGGAGCTGTACTACGACCGCCCAGGTTGGCCGGCAGTAGACCCAGCACATACCTTCAAGGAGCTGTGTCTGAGCCTCGCGGCGTACGACTGGACAACTCTGGCAGCCGCCACATTGGCAGAGTCCTACCGGGCTTTCAATGTAGGAGCACTGCTCGTTGCTCATGACCCGCCTACGAGCCGCATCGGCACTTACTGCGGCGGAAACATAAAGCGTCTGCCGGGTCCAGACCCGGACAAGATTTGCGCCGAACGCGTCGCACTGCGCAAAGCCCGTGCAGCCGGCTACCCCCTCGTCATAGGCTTGGCCGTAATCGGCCCATACCAGCCAGACCAGGAAAGCTCCAGGGAGAGTCGGACATTGCACCCGTGTGGTGAATGTCGCAGGGAGTTTGCCTCCGCTTCGGAAATGACGCCTGACACGTTATTCGCCACCCATCGCCTGGGTGAAGAACCTGTCATTATGGAGCGCTTCACGCTGGAGTGGCTGCTCCGCGAATACTGCGTTGCCGACAATTAGCGCGTCTACCCCCTAACCAGGGGTGGGCGCCTTTTTGATTATGTAGCGCGGGTGAAGCGGAGGAAGGGGCGCATTTGTGATAGCTCGTGGCGTTCGCCGAGCCAGAAGCTGATTGTGATTAGGCTGATCAAGCTAATGAGCGGCCAAATGAATATGAGTACGCCGGGCTTGTCGACGCTGCCGAAGGTGGCCGGCGTCCCCTCTCCACTCACTACTACCATGAGCTGGATTACCGCTTCGTGGCCGGCGGCGTCCTTGGCTCGGATGGTGACCTGATAGAAACCGGGATCGGAATAGCTGTGCTGGAGCTTAAACTCCCCTGCTACGCCGACGTGAAGCGGATCGGTGATGCCGTCGCCCCACTGCCACGTAGTGGAGTAGGGCGCGCTGCCGCCACTGACTTTGATGGTCCAGGAGACGGGTTCGCCGGTGTCGACACCCTGGTAGAAGGTACGGTCCGAGGTCAGTAGCAGCGGAGCCGGCGCCGCTGGGGCCGGTGTGGCACTGGGCGACGGGCGGGGCGTGGAGGGTGCCGCGGTGGGGGCGGGAGTCGCGCTAGGCGTTGGTGTAGGCGTGGGAGGTGGTGGTGGGTTGTAGTAGACAGTGACGGTGGCCGAGTCGGGGCCGTACTGACCAAGGGCGTCACGGTCGCGGGCGATGAGGTCGTTTTGACCGGGAGTGAGCGTGATGAGCACGGCGAAGAGACCGTTGATGTCACAGACGGTGCTGCCGGCGAAGGTGCCGTTGCGCCAGATCTCTACGAACAGGCCGGTCGGGCAGCTGCCGCGGATGGTCTGGGTGCTGGTGGTGAAGGTGTCGCCCGTGGACGGGTCGGTAATAGTGGCGGCAGTGGACGGCGGTGGACCGGTCACGGTGAGTGTGAGGAGCGATGACTCGGCTTTGGTGGACCAGGAGATGGCGGCGGTAAGTACGGTCGTAAGCAATATAAGGAAGGCCAGCGAGGCGTAAGACGTGTGATGACGCGCCAGAACCTTGCCCGTGTGATGGTAGTGCGCCAGTCCCGGGCGTTTGGCTTCATGGCGTCCATGTATATGAACCGGCTTGAGCAAGGTCCGGCGAAACCTGAACCAGTAGGGCTCGATACGGAGCCACAGCCTGGTGCCGTGATGTCTGAAGAAATCGCTAACGCGCTTGATGCGCAGCAGCGGTATTAAAAGAATTAGTGAGGCGAGGCCAAAGAAGAGGTAGAGCCAGATTAGAGACAAGGCATTGGGGCCCTCGGGTTTCGACGGCGGGGTTGGTGCGGCAGGCGCAGATCCTGGAGGCGGACTGGGCGAGGCGGTTGGCGAAGGCGTGGTCGTTGTATTGGTTGCAGGGGTGGGCGCGGAAGATAGCGTGGGTGTGGGAATGGCAGCGCCTGGTGCGTATGTCGCCGCGACCGTGGGTTTAGGCGCGCTGGTCTTCTTCGGGGTAGGTGTGGGCGTGGGAGTTGAAGTTGACGCAGTGCCTCGGGTGATGGTGTAGCTGACGACATGACTCTCAGCGCCGACAGGGTTGCCGCAGGAGATCAGGATGTGAGGGCCGCCACCGTTGATGTAGACCTTGAGCGACCCGTCGGGCGTGCCGTAGAAGGCATACGTATTGGTGCCATGAGTGTCCTGGGTGTAGTTGTAGGGGAACTCGGCGCCGCTGGTACAGCGGATGTAGGTGGCAAAAGTGTATGGACCAGTGAAGACTCCCCCGCTTTGAGGTCCTGCGGGGTAGTTAACGGAGGGCTGCCCGGCCAGTGCTAGTCTGGGCACGCCAAGCACGACCACCACCAATAGTGCCATGAGCAAGCTCCATTTGGTGGTAGGGTGCGGTTTTCTTTCGGGGACTAGACCCCGCACAACACGCGCGCTCATTGGGTTCAGTTTAGCATAAGCAGCATGCTGGCCGGGCTAGCGCCCAATCCGTCAGCAAGGTATGATTTAGTTAATTCAGGAGTGCGCCCTCCATGAAACAAGTAGAACAATTTCTTGCTCAAAGCAGCGAGTACATGGACCAGGCCCTGTCGGGGTCCCGGGTACATATCACTTGTCAGGATACGGACCTGCGATACATCTGGCTGTTCAATCCAGATGAGAAAATGAAGCACGTCGTCGGCAAGAAACTGAGTGAGTTTACGACCAAGGAACAGGCGGAACCGATCGACGCACTGAAGCGAAAAGTTCTCAAGACCGGCAAGCCGGTGCAGGAGATCATCAAGGTTGAGTACGCCGGTGTACTGCGGACTTATGACATGACCGTGACGCCCACGTACCACGAGGGTAAGCTCATCGGCGTAACCACAATCTCGGTCGACCTGACCGAGCTGCTGCGGGCACAAGAAGAACTACACCAGGCCAATGCCCGGCTGCTCGGTCTGCTCGGCGACGGCGTTCAGCGCGGCCAGACCGTCATCCGCACTCTCTAGTACTGCTCTTTGAGCGAGCGGTAGTAATAGTAGCTGGCGAGGGTCGGAAATGTGGCGGCGGCGAGCCAGAGTATGGTCCACAAAATGAGATATTCCATAGTGGATTCTCCTTCTGTGCGAGTATGCCACCAGGAGTCGATGCATTCATCGGGCCTGTGTACAAAATAGCTATCCGGCTAGACTTAATTGCTACCCTTTTTGCTCAAGTCTTAACCGTCCGGCGAGCAGCAAAATAATGCCAATGCCTGCGTCACCAAAGAAAGGCACCTTGCGGTACCTTTCTTTGGTGGGCAATAAAGGACTGTCGCTAGCGCGACCTGCGCGTCGCCATTTTTTACCTATTTCCAATGAGCTTATGTCTCCGCGCTAGCCGAACCGGTGGTGTTCGAGTCCTGTCACCAAGAAAAGCGCCCGCTTGGACGCTTTTCTTGGTGGGCAATAAAGGACTCGAACCTTTGACCCCTTCGGTGTAAACGAAGTGCTCTAACCAACTGAGCTAATTGCCCGGAACCAAGATATTATACTGAGAACTCGAGCGTAAGTAAATCCGCTAGGCGCCGCGCGGGTGTGGTATTGTGTATCCAATCATAAGCGTTACTCGCATAAAAGTAGGAGCCGCACGTGGCCAAGAAGAAAAAGTCATTGTTTGAAAAGGGAGCCGTCGCGCTAAGCACGCCGGTGGATCCCAGTAGCACGCGGGCTGTTTTCGTGGTGATTGGAGTCGTCATCAGTGGACTTATCGTGATTAGCGTGGCGTTCGCCTACTCGCGCGGGTAGTACAGCCACTCCAATACAAAACAAAACTCCCCTTGCGGGGAGTTTTGTTTTGGTGCGCGAGAGAGGAGTCGAACCTCCATGCCTTGCGGCACTTGTCCCTCAGACAAGCGTGTAAACCATTCCACCACTCGCGCGTGGAACTTCGATATCATACCCATTTGAGTTCAAAAAATCAACAAACTTGAGGTACTTGCGTGACAGTGCAGGCAAGCCTGGTGTGTAGTACATAAACTCATACAGTCGTCTCGTGTCGGCTTTCGCATACCGGAGCGTGCCTATGTGATCGTCGTTGGCTGGCCGGAACGAGCCGGTTCGTATGCCAGTGAGCTGGGTAATTTTGACCTGTAGCCATGCTAGGAACGGATCGCTGCCTGAGCAAAATGATACGTAGGTCATTGTGCTATTCTTCCACCGCTTGTCGACAAAGCTACATATCGAGCCGTCACCATCAAAGTAGCCCCTGAGGAAGTCGGGGAAACAATCGTCTGGAACATCAACTTTGCTAATGGTTAAGCTCTTGGCGGGTGTAATCCCGGCAGCCACAAAAAAGTCATAGAGACTGACGTCACCGAATTGGAAATGGTATCCAATGCTGTTGTGACCACTGCGTTTTTTTGACATGACATTGTTTAGGTCGAGAATATCTGCGACGAGGATGACTAGTTCAGTGTCGGTCGTAGTCAGGTTGAGGTGGCGGCCATCATTGTACAAGCACGGTAAATAGACCGGCAACATACGCCAGGTCGGGTGTCCACTCATAGTGCTTTTTGTAACGGTACCTCACCCCGCAATTATATCAGTAAACCGAACGTATACCAAACAGCTCTACGAAACGGCATAGGCCGAGATCAGGCACAAAATGCCCAAGACAAGCACGAACGGCCAGAGGACGAAGACGTTGATATTGTAGTAGACCCGGTTGGGCTCTACCCATACCCCTTTGAGGCCCTTGTTCTTCTTGAAGCGGTCGCGGTAGTCGTCCCAAATGGCGTCGCGGTTGATCAATACGAGTACAGCGGCGATGGTTACGATCGTGCCAATCCCGACCAGCGCCATGACTGGGCGCGTGTCACCGATAAAGATAAAGATGGTCAACAAAAACAGGAAGATCATCGGCGCGAACTTCGGGCGATGCTCCTTATGTTTGATGAATAGGTTTGATAACAGCATGGGTCCTCCTTAAATGTGTTCGTAGAGATGGCGTAGGTTGTATGAGTCGCGCAGATGTTGGCGCGCATAGGCCTCGGTGGCCTGGGTCTTGTGCATGGGATTGAAGATAGAGAGCGGGTCGAAGGCGTGCTTGGTGGCGGCCATGAGCTCGCCCAGTTCTTCGCCGTAGAGTTTGGTCATGTAGGTGGCGCGGAGGAGGCCGTCGTTGTGCGCGGCTGAGATGGTGCCGCCCATGGCGATGACCATCTCGTGGAACTCGTGGTTGAGGTGGAAGAGGCGGTCGACGTCGCGGCGCTTGGCTAGGTCGAGGAAGGGCAGGAGGTGGAGGTGACCATTGCCGGCATGGCCCCAGATGGCGGCTTCGAGGTCGTGTTTGGCGAGGAGCTTGTGGGTCTTGTCGATGAACTCGGCCAGGCGGACGACGGGTACGGCGGCATCGTCGATGAAGGGCAGGGCCTTGCGGCCTTGTCCGCTGAGAGCCATGAGCGAAGGCGCGTCGCGGCGGATCTTCCAGATTGCGACTTGCTCGATCGGGTCCGTAGAGATGCGGGTGGTGGCTCCGAGCCGGCGCATGACGCGCTCGCCGCGGGTGCTGCGGATCTTCTGTGTGAGCTGGGCGCTGTCGTCGAACTCTGTGATCAACATGGCTTTGGGCAGCTTGTCGGGGACTATACCCTCGATGTCGCCGGGTCGATGCTCCTGGAGGAACGCCAGCAGGGACTGGTCGACAAGCTCCGTACCCTGAGCCCCGATGAAGATCTGGCCGAGGTCGAACGAGCCGTCGCGGCCGCGCACTTTGGAGAGGGCATAACCGGCGGTGTTGCGGGAGGAGCGCGGCTGGCGCTTGTGGATGAGTTCGGAGTGATCTAGGAGGATGTTGTCGAGCTTGCGGTAGAGCTCCCCTTCCATGGTGTCGAGGCCCTTCTTGCGGTTGAGTTCGCGGGCAGAGATGCGGCGGGTCTGGATAACTGTGCCGTCTGAGACGACGACCTTGAGGCTTTTAACGAATGACCGGAAAGAGCCGTACTTGTACGCCTTGGCTCCGGCGTCATCGTTGGAGACGGCGCCGCCGACGGTAGTCGAGTCGAGCGAGGTGGGGACGGGCGGCAGATAGCGGCCGTGAGTGTAGAGAACCTGCTGCAGCGTGCGCAGGGACATGCCGGGCTGGACCACCACGTAGTCACGCTCCAGGCGGAGGAGCTTGTTCATATGGGACGGCAGGACCAGTTGTACGCCCTCGCCAATGGCTCCACCACCGGCATCGCCACCCTTACCGCGCGGGATGATGCTAACGGGGCGGCCGGCGGCGGCTTTTTCGGCAATAAATGCTACGGTCTTGCGGACGTCTGCGGTGTTGTTTGGATAGACGACGCCAGCAGGTGTGACCTGGAAGATGCTGGAGTCAGTAGCAAAATGCTCAAGGACGTCGGGGTTGTCTGTAACAGTGCCCAATAACTGGTGCGAGAGTTCCTTGAGGTAGGCCTTCATACCTTAATCATAAATTGTCTAAAGCGCTTATGCCATAGTTGTACGAGAAAGGGTTGGTGGTTCCGCCGCCACCCTGGTGCTAATAGTACTCAACTATGACTGTCTCTTCAGGTGCAGGCTCCTCTATCACTATGACCGTGTCAGGTTGAGGTTGCTCCTCGATAACAACGGTCTGCCCGTACTCGTCGTGGGGATCGGCAGTGACATTGGGGTTCTGGTAGTAGACCTCGGGTCCATTGGGGCAGTCGCTGGGGGTGTGGAAGACGTCGAGCTCACCCTCCCAGACGGGATTCTCCTGGACAACGACTGTGCCACTTGGAGGGTAGAGCCGGCGATGGTCGTCCCATTTGTCGTCAGCGCTGGCGACGCCGGACTGGAGTACGAACGCGACGGCGGCTGCTGCCAGAATTGTCAGTAGCCTTCTGATGGCAGTGTGCATATGCGGCCCCTTCCCTGGGGTAGGGTCGGGAGGCGGCGGAACAGGAGTAAGTGTGCGCTTGTGGAAGGCAAAAATGCGTCGTCAATATGACTAAAAAGGAATCTCCCGTTATGGGGAGGCCTATCTAGGCGCGCGAGAGAGGACTGTCGCTGACGCGACCTCCCTGCGGTGCTCGGAAATCAGCTGTGCCAGCTCCCCTGTTTCCTGCGCTCCTCGTCCAACGAACCTACGGTTCTCGTCCTCTCTCACTTCATGCACCAAAGTAAAACTCCCCTT
>JAQZBT010000057.1 GCA_029237755.1 Candidatus Saccharimonadota bacterium | reverse complement strand
AGCGGTCTGCTGTGGGCTGTTATCTACCGGGAACGAGGTGCGGCTACCAAAGTTCGACGTCGGCAATGCGGAGTCGACGTAGCTGTCCGCGCTTGCTATGACCGTGACCGGGGTTGCAGCCGACGCACTGGTAGAGCTCAGAACCAGTCCAGCCGGCACGGCAATCACCGCACCCAACAGTCGTGCGGCCGTTTGAGCAATGGCGGGCCTCAGAATCCCCGACATTCTGACTCCTCACTTATGACCAGCGGACACGCCCAGTAGAGCGAGCCACTGCTGCGGTCAAGAAACTTAGCAGCTACAGGCGCAGATGTTGGGAGTTTGGTAGCACTTCCAGAGTCAGCCTTGCAGGTTCCGCAACGCATTGCAGGCGGTGGGGCGCCGGCTGGAGGTGCCGATCCGGGCAAGATCCATATCAGTGCTGCGCGTGACGTCCAGTGTGCAAACCGAGACATTCTCGGGAATTTTTCGGCGGATCCACTAACAGCAGCAGTCTCGGCTAGACTCGTCGGCTGGTTTGGCTCTTCGTCCAGCGAAGGATCACGGCAGTCGGCCTGGGCCGAGCAGCGAGCCGCGCATGGAGCGACTCAGGACAGCCCATCTGTCGGCGAACCATGGTCGGCGAACCACAATTGGACTCCAATCGGGGTAAGGACGTCATGCAACAGATAACCGGGCACCCCGAGTTCCACTCTGCCAATGGGCGTATCCAGCAGCGGTGCGGGGCTAGCCAGCCAGGACAGACACTGTGGCATTGACGTCACGAGTCGGCGGTAGCTCCGCAATGACGTCTGAGGTGCTGCTGGATTCCCGTAGGCCGGCGCCCTTGGAGGCTAGGACTGAGCCGCGAGCGACGAGGTTGAGAAGGGCTCTGTTGTCGCCTTGGTGGCTACTTGCGCTGGTGGTGGCCATCCCAGGGGTCTTCCTTAGGGTCTGGCACATTGATTCGTTGGGTGTCAATAGCGACGAGGCCGTATACGCCGGACAGGCCGCGTCTTTAGCCGGGGACCCTGAACTCAGCCCCTTCTTCCCAATCTTTCGCGCACATCCACTGCTGTTCCAGGGCATGCTTTCCGTCGTCTACCACTTCGGAGGGGTTTCGACACTCGCAGGTCGCCTTATGTCGGCCGCGTTCGGTCTAGGGACTGTGGTCCTGCTGTACTTCATCGGTCGGCTTTTGTACGACCGCCGGGTCGGCTTCGTGGCCGCCCTCATTGGCTCGGTCATGCCCTATCTGGTCGTTGTCAATCGACAGATTCTGCTCGATGGACCGATGACCTTTTTTGCCACTCTTGCGCTGTATCTAATGGCGCGCTTCGCCCAGTCATTGCAACCCGTATGGCTGTATGCAGCGTCCGGCGTCCTCGGGCTCACCTTTCTTGCGAAGGAGACCTCGATCCTGCTGCTAGGAGGCGTCTACGCGTTCTTGGCGCTCACACGCACTATTACCGTACGCCTGCGCCATCTCGTCATTGCCTCCGCGATCTATCTGGCGATCATCCTGGTGTACCCAGTCACGGTTGCGCTTTCGGGGGCGAGCAGCACAGGGCGCAACTTCCTTGTGTGGCAATTACTCCGTCGGGCCAACCACTCGTGGCTGTTCTACCCTTCGGTCGTCCCGGTGGCCATCGGGATACCTGTCGTGCTTGCCGCAATTGCGGGTCTCTGGTTCCTGAGGAAGCGCTCAGCCTGGCAGGAGAAGCTCCTGATCTGGTGGATCCTCGGGCCCGTAATCTTCTTCGAGATCTGGGCGGTCAAGGGCTACCAGTACCTTCTTCCCATCGCCGCGCCGGTGGCTGTCCTGGCCGCCCGAGCCCTTTGCGCGATCCCAAGGAGGGTATCGATCCGGCGGTGGAGGCTATCGGGCACCGCATTGTTTCTTGCGGCGACCACGGTGACAGTTTCTTGGTTGTTGTTGACGTCCGTGGTGAAGATCATGCCCGCCACAGCTGGCACCGCGTTCCTCGCCGGTACGGGCGGTGTTCCTGGGGGCCGCGAAGCCGGTCAGTGGATCGATGCCAACCTGCCGAAAGATTCGCAGATGCTCGCGCTGGGCCCCTCAATGGCCAACATCATTCAGTTCTACGGGCACCGTAAGACCTATGCGCTATCGGTCAGCCCTAATCCGCTGCACCGCAACCCGGTGTACGAGCCGGTCAACAATCCAGACCTGGCCATCCGGCACAACAACCTGCAATACATCGTCTGGGACTCCTTCAGTGCCGAACGCAGTCCGTTCTTCTCCGAAAACCTGATGAAGTACACCAAGCGATACCACGGTGAGGTCGTCCACAGTGAGTCTGTGCTGGTTGATACCCCGGTCGGAAAGGTTGAGAAGCCCGTGATCGTCATCTACCAGGTCCGGCCATGAGGCGGCGATCGAGGCTCTTGCGAGGCTGGACAGCGCTCGTCCTGCTGGTCGCCTTGCAAATCGGCCTCGCCGAGTCGGCGCATGCCAGTCCGGCCGACACCAGTGCAGCAGCTAGGACGAAGACTGCAACGCCAATCAAGCACTTCGTCACGCTCATGCAGGAGAACCACTCGTTCGATAACTATTTCGGCACTTACCCAGGCGCCGATGGCATCCCGCAGGGCACATGCATGCCAGTCGAACCTTATGATAAGGACGGCCGGTGCGTTGAGCCGTTCCGCGTGACCGGCAGGCCAGTCGTCGACTTGGGCCATACCGGCAATATCCACAAGGCGCAATACGCAGGCGGCAGGATGAACGGCTTCATTTCAGCCTTTGCCGGGCAACGTGGTGTTGGCGATCTTGCTATGGGTTACTACGACGACCGCGACATTCCTTTCTACTGGAATGTCGCCGACGATTACGTGCTGTTCGACCGCGCCTTCACCTCAGCTGCGGGCGGCAGCATTTGGAACCACTTCTACTGGGTGACCGGCAGTCCTGGCAACCGCAAGGAAGACGCACTACTAACAAAAGGCTTCGATCACGTTCCCACCATCTTTGACCGTCTACAGGCGGCCGGGGTCGACTGGAAGTTCTACATCCAGAACTACGACCCCAGCGTGAACTTCCGAAATCCCGGTAGCGGAGACAAGGCGTCCCAGATCGTGTGGGCACCTGTTCTCAACTATGAGCGGTTCCTAGACGACCCGGAGCTGCGAAGCCGTATCGTTCCGCTGGATCAGTACTTCACAGACCTGCGCAACAATCAGCTTCCAGCGGTCAGCTACATCGTGCCCTCCGGCGCCAGTGAGCACCCACCAGGGAGCATCCAGGCCGGCTCTCGCTTCGTTCGAGGGCTGACAAATGCCTTGATGGCGAGCTCAGCCTGGGACAGCTCCGCGTTCATGTGGACCTATGACGACTGGGGAGGCTGGTACGACCACGTCAAGCCGCCCGAAGTGGATAAATACGGGTACGGGTTTCGCGCGCCTGCCCTGCTGGTCAGCCCTTACGCCAAAAAGGGTGAGGTGAACCACACGACTATTGACTTCACGTCCCAACTCAAGTTCATCGAGAACAACTGGGACGTGGAGCCGCTGGCCAAGAGAGATGCAGCAGCGAACGATATTTCATCTGCATTCGACTTCGCCGCGCCACCTCGAGAACCGATCGTGCCATCTGAGCAACGACATGTCCCTGCGCCTCCGGCACCGGCCACCTGGATCGTCTACACGCTGTACGGTCTGGCGCTAGCTGCTCCTGTCCTGATTATGGGCTTCAGCCGACTCGGGCCGCGGCTGCGCCAGCAGGCGCTAGCACGAGGCAGATCATGATGCCAGTCATTCGCACCTTGGCGGCCACCGCCGCCTTGGCTGTGATCCTGGTGACGGGAGTATCGCCCGCAAATGCCGCCCCTTCCGAGGAGGGCGTGGTTATCCAGACAATTCCGGAGATGCCCGGCTTCAAGATGACTCTCGACGACGAGACCGTCGTCACCGATGAGTCAGGCACTGCCCAATTCCAGACCCGTGACACACAGAACTTGACCGAGCGAGTCAAGGTCAAGAATCAGAAGCTCGAACTAGAAGGTCGGAAAGTCCGCGTAGAACCCTCCAACAAGTATCTCAATGCGCCCGAACCGACGGTCGCGATGGACGTCTTCTGGCGAGTCGGCTTCTCGTTTGTCGACCCGCGCGGTGCGCCGGTCGACGTCGGCCGGATCGAATACGTCCAGCTGAGGAGCAGTACGGGCGAGCTTCTTGAGATCCCGGCCAATCAGAACCTGTGGTTACAAGGCAGTCGCGTTGTAACCCTCAACGGCGGCCCGCAGTATAAGGAAATTCAGTGGTCAATCGAGGCCGTCAAGTATGCATCCTCGAACGTTGTCAATTCAGCGCAACAACGCTTTGAACCTGCGAACACCGGAGAAGTGGAGGTCGTGCTGCTTTTCTACCGCACCAAGGTGACAGTCAAGGATGCGTTCTTCGGTTTCCCGATTGGCGATGCAGTGTTAGTCACATCCCCTGACGGACGTGTCGACCGGTTTCCCCTGGCTGAGAACGGCACGGTGAACTTGCCTAGTCTTCCGCGCGGTGACTACTCGCTTGTGGTTGAAGGTCCGGGCCCGCGGATGGCTCGACCTGTCGCCATCTCGCGAAACCAGTTTCTTGACCTGAAGTTCTACAGCTGGTTAGACATCGGCCTCGTTGGCGGCTTCCTGGCTACCTTTGCCATCGGCACTCTCGGCCTGGGATGGTGGCGTCGGCGGGCCCACAACTCAGCGGTCGAGGACGACAGCGAATGGCAGCTCTACGGAGAGCATGACGACGCCGCGCCGACCATCGTCATGCCAGCCATCCCGGTGCCGGACGCGTCAATTTCCTCAGCCCGACGAGTATCGAGATCCGCTGCAACGGCAGCGCCCCCTCCAGCACCTCGACACAGCGTCGCACCGGAGAGCCGGTGACTACGGCAGGATTTGAATCCTTGGCCCGGCGGTCATGCGCGGTGATCCTCACCACCGTGCTGGCGCTTGGGATAGCCCTGGCGCCAGCACTCGCTATCGCCTCACCAGGCACACCCCCGGCCCCGGGGCCAGCACCGGTGAATGGTGTCAAGCCGCTGGTTCTTGCTCACTATTACATCTGGTTCACGCCAGGCTCGTGGAATCGGGCAAAGAAGGACATACCGCTGGCCGGTCGATACTCCAGTGACGACATCGAGGTGATGAGGACGCATGTCAGCCAGGCCCAGGCCGCGGGTATCGACGGCTTCATTGTGAGTTGGAAGAGTACGCCGCAGCTGGACTCTCGCTTGGCGAACCTTGTGACTGTCGCGGCCGAGAGCGGCTTCAAGCTCGCGGTTACCTATCAGGGTCTGGACTTCAATCGATCACCTTTGCCGGCAGCACGGATCGCCTCAGACCTTGACTTTTTTGCGAACACTTATGGCGATAATCCCGTTTTCGACCTATTTCGCAAGCCATTGGTGGTCCTCACCGGCACACCTGTCATGACAAGGGCTACTGTTGCCAAGATTGCTGAGCCCTCTCGCAGGCGGCTCCTCGTTCTGGCCTCGGACAAGAACGAAAAAAGCTACGAACGCATCGCGGACGTGGTCGATGGAAACCTCTATTACTGGTCCTCTGTCAACCCGCATAGCCACGTCGGCCACGCCGAGAAGCTGATCTCATTCGGCAATGCCGTACGCGCCCATGGTGGGATTTGGGTGGCCCCCGTTGCTCCTGGTTTCGACGCTCGCCTTGTAGGCG
>JAQZBT010000056.1 GCA_029237755.1 Candidatus Saccharimonadota bacterium | reverse complement strand
GTTGCCAAGAACGTCACTCTGGTCAGCGTCAGGGTCCTCGATTGCAATGGCTCAGGTTGGTGGTCGGACGTTATCGCCGGCATAGACTACGTCACCGCCAACCACACCACCGGACCGGCCGTCGCCAATATGAGCCTGGGCGGGTCTGCCATGACCTCCGTCGACACGGCGGTTAAAAATTCGATCATTGACGGTGTCACCTACGCCGTCGCTGCCGGTAACAGCAGCCGCGACGCGTGCAGGTTCTCGCCGGCCCGCGTCACTACCGCCCTGACCACAGGCGCCACCACCAGCTCTGACCTCCGTGCCTACTACTCCAACTACGGCTCCTGCATCGACTGGTTCGCGCCGGGCGACAAGATCAAGTCAGCCTCCAACACCAGCAATACTGGTTCCGTCATCCTGAGCGGCACCTCGATGGCCAGCCCGCACACCGCCGGTGTGGCCGCCCTCTACCTGCAAACTAATCCCAGCGCGACTCCGCAGCAAGTCCGCGATGCACTCTTCGCAAAGACGTCCAAGGGCGTAGTGCTGAGCTCTCGCTCGACCTATAACCACCTGCTGTTTACCAACTACTAGAACAGGTGTTCGCCTAGTGTTCGGCATCTGCTAAACTTGAGCTAATGCCTAAAGTCACTACCCGTTTCGTTTGCCAGTCTTGCGCCGCCAGCTACGCCCGGTGGATGGGGAAGTGCGAGCAGTGCGGCGCCTGGAATTCGCTCGTCGAAGAGGTCGCTGCGGTCTCATCAGGAGCCGGTAAGGCCAAGCCAACGACGGCCCTAAAGCCCACCAAACTCGATGCTGTCGAGACTAAGCATCTGCCCCGCATTCCTTCCGGCCTAGGCGAAGTCGACCAGGTCCTCGGCGGCGGCATCGTTCCCGGCTCTGTCATGCTGCTTTCGGGTGACCCTGGGATAGGTAAGTCCACGCTGGTGCTGCAACTCGCGGCCCATCTGGCCCAATCCGAGAAAGTCCTCTACGTCTCGGGCGAGGAGAGCGCCAGCCAGATCAAACTGCGCGCCGAACGCATGCACGTCTCGGCCGCTCATCTGGATCTCCTTACCGAGACCAACATCGACGCCATCGCCAGTACGATCGAGCAGGGCGACTACAAACTCGTCATCATCGACTCCATCCAGACCATGGCGGTCGAAGCCCTCACCGGTTCGCCCGGCACCGTCGGCCAGATTACCGCCAGCTCGCAGGTGCTCCAGACCATCGCTAAGCGCCACCACGTCGCGACGCTCATCATTGGTCACGTCACCAAAGAGGGCAACATCGCCGGCCCCAAGATTCTCGAACACCTCGTCGACGTCGTACTCTACCTCGAAGGCGAGCGCTATGGCGCCTTCAAAGCCCTCCGCGGCATCAAGAACCGCTTCGGCTCGACCAGTGAAGTCGGCATCTTCGAAATGGGGGAGAGCGGGCTCGCTCCGGTAGCCAACCCGTCCGAGGCCCTGCTCGCCGAGCGCCAGCCGGGGCCAGGCTCCGTGGTGCTGGCAACCCTCGAGGGCACCCGTCCCTTACTGGTAGAGGTGCAAGCGCTCGTCTCGGCCACATCTTTCGGCTACCCCAAGCGCACGGCTGTCGGCTTCGATCTCAACCGACTCAATCTTCTCGTCGCGGTCCTCACCAAAAGGGCTAAGCTTAACTTGAGCTCATCAGATATTTATGTTAACGTAGTGGGCGGATTGCGGGTCACTGAACCGGCCGCCGATTTGGCAATTATTTTATCCATAGCATCGGCCTTCCAGGACTCGCAGGTTCCTCAATCGCTCGTCACTTTCGGCGAAGTTGGCTTGAGCGGCGAAGTCCGCTCCGTCGGCCAAGTCTCCCGCCGCGTATCCGAAGCCAAACGGCTCGGCTACGACGTGGCCATCGGGCCGGCACATGGGGCGATTGCCGGTATGCAAGGCGTTCGGAACATTACCGAGGCCGTCGCGTTTATCGCAGCTCGAAAATCGAATAAGTAAATCGGTGCGGCCATCAGGCCTCACGAAAGGAATTATTTATGACCGATTCAATGGTCTTTACGCTCACGATGGTGGGCGTCCTCACAATCGTTTTGGCGCTGTTGCGCCTGCGTCACGTCTCTGTCCAGGGCCTAGCCCTTGGCCTGATCGGAGCAATCATTGGCCTCCTACTGGGAGCTCTGGCCAGCGCCCCCTTGAGCAAGCTACCCGAGCCACTGGGTGGCATCTTGCCGTTGGCCGTCTCGCTCACGACCACTGTCGTTATGGTCGTGATCTTGCTTATCCGTCGCGACCAAATACTCGGATTGGTACCCTTCTTGAAGGTCAAAGATAAGGTCCCGGCCGAACCCAGCGCCACCTCCGAAACCAGCTCACTCCCGCGCATTCTGGTCGATACCTCGGTCATCATCGACGGTCGCATTGCCGACATCGCCGCCGCCGGGTTCGTCCCTGGGCGCCTGGCGGTACCGCGCTTCGTCCTGGCCGAACTCCAGAACATCGCTGACTCCGACGACGCCATGCGCCGCGGCCGCGGACGCCGCGGACTCGAGGTCCTCAACCAGCTCCGCGAAATGAAAGACGTCGAAGTAGAAATCATCGACGACGACGTGTCCGGAATCCGCGAAGTCGATGCCAAACTCGTCGCTCTTGGTCTCAAGTTCAAGTGCAACGTCCTTACTACCGACTACAACCTCAACCGCGTGGCTCAGATCCAGGGAGTGCGCGTGCTTAACGTCAACGAGCTCTCCAACGCCATCCGCCCCGTCGTCCTCCCCGGTGAAGAACTGGTGGTCCGGGTTGTCCAGCAGGGCAAGGAACGCAACCAGGGTGTCGGCTACCTCGCTGACGGCACCATGATCGTCGTCGAAAACGGCGACAAGCTAATCGGCCAGGAAGTCTCCACCGAAGTCACCCGCGTCTTCCAGACCGTGGCCGGCAAGATGATCTTCGCCGTCCCGCGCAAGACTCTGTCGCAGCCAACTCCCGCCGCCCCTGCACCCGAAGTTGCCGCCGTCACCACCGACTCCGGCTCCACCGAAGCTAAGTCAGATGCTCGCCGCGGCGACGACAAGGACAAGGACCGTCGCAACAACCGCTTCGGTCGCAACCGGAAGCGCGGTAACGGCAATGGTAACGTCAACGCAGGTCAGCGTTCACCAGAGGCCTCGGCCGAAGACCGGATCATAGCCGCCACTTCCAAGCCCCACCGTCCCGAGGCTTCGTAAACTAGCGTCCCGCCTTCGTTTCGCTGCACTCAAAGGCGGCGGGAGCACCACTTTACTCCGCTGCTAAAGGCCGCCCACTTGGGCGGCCTTCTCTGTTGCGATTATGCATCAAACAGCTGCGCGCTAAGGAATACCAGTAAAGGCACTAGTCTCGGTTTTGTTACCCTCAGCATCCTGCACGTACCAGGTGTGTGGCCCCACGGTTACGCTGATGGACCGGTTCGTGCTGCTGGTGGTGCCCTTGCTGACGCCGTCCACGAAGACGGTGTAACTCGCAGATCCATTGTCGGTCCAGCGGAATGTCCGGGTACCAATCTTCACCAGATCGCCCTCGTCCGGCTCAGTAGTACGGAAGTCTGCCGCGCCGCCCACGTTGGTCACAGTCACATTCTGCTCGTCGTCACCCTGGTATAAGGCAGCGTCGGTCACGACGGCCTTGAAGGTATGGCTGCCACCCTCGGTCGGCGTATAGGTCACGTTGTAGCTGCCGGAGCCGTTGATGACCTGGGTCGAGATAATCTGGTCGTCGAAGTAAACCTGAAGCTTGTTGGCGGCGAAGGTACCGGAATTAACCTGGACGGTGAAGTCATACGGGCCGCCACCAGAGGCGCCGAGGATGTTAACCTTGGGCTTCTCATCGTCACAGTGGTGGACATCGTCACTCTCGGTGGGCAGGTCGCCGCCGCTCGTCGAGTAGCCGGACTTCTGCAGTGCTGTGAGCCATAGCTGATACTGGGTCGGGTTTTCGGCGCGGGTAATCTCAGGCGACACAGCGTTGGAATGCACAGTCTCTTTTGCCAGCTCAGGGGTACATTCCGTTGCAAGTTTCTTGGAAATCTTGTCGATCTGAGCGGTCTTGCCGCTAATCCCACTCATCGGCGTATACCAGCTACCAAAAACGTCAACCGTAGTGTCCTTGGTTCCGGCTACAACCGACCGCCCGGTCTGCTTGTCGAGTGACACGGTCTTCACCCCGGTCGGCTTCTCCCAGCCGGCGTTGGCCTGGCCGCCTAGTACGGCGTTCATGTAAGACTTCCAAATCGGAGCCGCAATGTTGGCCGCGGCGTCGTTCATCGGCTTGTTATCGTTATTGCCCACCCACACGGCCGCCGTAATGTCAGGCGTGAACCCGACCGTCCAGGCGTCGTTGAAGTGCTCCGTCGTGCCGGTCTTTACACCGTAGTGGATGCAGCCGCGAGCGCTGATATTGCTGCAGCCATTGCGCAGGTCGAGGGAGTTGCCAAACACGTACCGCTTGGCGTTGTTGTCGCTCATTACGTCGGCCATCATGTAGGCGACCTGTGGGTCGAGCGCCTGCTTGGGCTTCTTGGGCTTGGAGTTGTCCTCCATAGTCTTGCCCTTCTGGTCGAATAGCTTCAGTACCGGAGTCTGCTCGAAGTGCTGGCCGCCGTTGGCAAACGACTCGTAGGCATTGGCCATCTCGACCAATTGCACTTCACCCGAGCCCAACACCAGCGATAGACCGTAATCAGCCGAACTCTTCAAGGTCGTAATACCCAGCGACTGGGCGGTCTGGAGCGAGTTGTTCAGACCGGCCATGGCCAGTGCCTTCACTGCCGGGATGTTGAGCGACCCGGCCAGGGCCTGGCGGGCAGTCAGCACACCGTAGTTCTTCTTACCGAAGTTGAGCGGCTTGTACTCGGGGTTACCGCCGAAACTGGTCGGTACGTCATACATCGTGGTGCCGGGGCCGTACGTAGCACAGCTACGGTCTTTGGCACACGAGGCGTCCTTATTCTTACCAAACAACGTGGCGTAGACGATCGGCTTGAAGCTCGAACCAGGTTGGCGCTCGGCCGTGGCCACGTTAACCTGGCCAAACTTCTCGTCCAGGAAGTCGTGCGAACCCAGCATCGCCAGGATATGTCCGGACTTGGGGTCGGTCGACACGAAGGCTGCGTTACTGCCTCCTAGTGATCTCACGTTACCCATGTTGGCCTTGATGGCCTCGTGAGCTGCCACCTGCTTGTCGTAATCGATCGTAGTAATGACTTTCAGGCCACCTTCGGTGACGGTCTTGGTGCCGTACTTACCCTCCAGGAAGTCCTGAGTGTAGAGAATGGCGTGAGCAAAGCGTGGGTCTAGGTTGGCGTAGAGGTTCTGGACCTGAGAGATCTTGGTCGGGTCCTTCAGGTCAGCTTCGGTCCACTTGGCCTGTGTAGCCGCTGCCTCGGTGATGTACTTCTGCTCCGTCATCAGGTCGAGGACCAGGTGTTGGCGCGCTATCAGCTTGTCAGTGTGGCCGCCGTAAGGCGAGTAGAAGGAGGGGGCGTTGAGCATGGCCGCCAGCAGCGCCGCCTGACTCAAATTAATATTCTTGGCGCAGCGCTTATCCTTGTCGGACTCATCGGTGTTCTGAGGGAAGAAAGTCTTACAGGCGCTCTCAATACCATAGGCGCGTGCACCGTAAGGGATCTCGTTGAGGTACAGCGCCAGGATGTCGTTCTTGGAGTAGAACTGGCCGATTTCAATCGCCAGGATCAGCTCCTTGATCTTGCGGGAAATACTAAAGTCGGTTGGATCGAGCAGGGCGTTCTTCACGTACTGCTGCGTGATCGTCGAACCACCCTGGCGGCGCTCACGGTGCATCAAGTCCACAT
>JAQZBT010000055.1 GCA_029237755.1 Candidatus Saccharimonadota bacterium | reverse complement strand
GCTTGGCTTCGAGTTCGGCGGCGGTCGGCTCGTTGATCTTAATCGGCTTAGGCTGGGCCTGCATCTGCGCTTGCGTGACTTTGGCCTTTTTCAGCTGGAGACTCTGGACGATGACGACTACCGCCAGCATCACAATGAGTCCTACTAATATGATTACTTCCACATTTACCTCGATATCACCATGTAGATTGCACCCGCCGTCAGCAGCATTATCCCGCCGGCTATACCGATGACCTGCATGAGGCCTCCGAGGACGGAAGACTTGGAGAGCGGGTTGCGGCCGATCGAGATGATGCTGTTGCGGACAGCCGAGTAGAGCAGGACGGTGACACTGGTGAGAGCGATAAAGAGAATGATGCCGGCGATGACGATGCGGATCGGTGAAACGTCCTTACCGGCCAGCGTGTTGGACAGGTTCTGCAGCCAGTTGGGAACCACGTAGTTTTGCTTGCCGTCGGTGGAGGTATAGGTGGAGACGCCGATGACGACCGGTATCTGGCCGATAGCGACCTCCTTCTTCTTGCCGGAGGCGTCTTCGATGCTGCGCTTGGTGACGCCTTCGCCGCTGCCGTTGAAGTCGGTCTGCGCAGTACCGACGACCTTGGAGCTGCTGTCCGTAACCTTCTGGCCGACGCCTGCGATCGCCGACACGGTGATGTAGTCACCGACCTTGATATCGCCGCCGGCGGTGGAGACGAGGACACTGGCGGTGCCGGAAGTAACGACTTGGACTTGGCCCGATCCGGAGCCGGACAATGAAATCGAAGCGGAGGCCGGCGGAACCACGACGCCGAAGAGGTTGTTGATGTTGTTGAGATCGGCTACCAGCACGGAGCCGCTGGACTTGGCGTCGAGGGACACCAGGCTGCCGGACGCGATGGGGGTCTTGGTGGCGAAGCCCTGGGACAAACTAGCCAGAGCGGGCGCCGATATACTCAACGCCAGCATCACTGCTGCGATCAACCCGATCCTACTGCGTAGTCTCATGAGGGCCTGAAAAGCTCCTGCTCACCCCGATAAATTGCTTATGATTATAGCAGTACGGAACACGTGCCGCCAACAAAAGATAAACGGTTTGAAGCGGTGGACACTGAGAATCCACTCCTGTACCATAACCCCAATGCTAAGTTTAGGTGGAGTTAAAATTTCGTATGGATGTACGCAGACAAGCAAATGACAGTGGAGCCTACGCCGATGTGCCGGCGCCGGCCCGCCACGCAGCTGCCGGGAAAGACGGTAGCCTGCTAGGCAAGATCCTGTCGGTCCTGCTGGCGCTGGCAGCCTTGGCCATCGTGGCTTGGCTGGGGAGCCGGGCAATTGGTTCGCTCACGGCCGACGCGGCCGTTAAGGGCAAGGCCTACCAGGCGGTCTTCCTGACCAACGGTCAGGTCTACTTCGGCAAGGTCGACCGGGTCGACTCAAGTTACGTCAAACTGACTGACATCTACTACCTGCAGGTGCAGCAGCAAGTCCAGCCCAAGGACGCAAACGCGCAGCAGCAGCCCCAGGTATCCCTGGCCAAGCTCGGTGGCGAGCTCCACGGACCCGAGGACGTGATGTTCATCAGCCGCACCCAGGTACTCTTCTGGGAGAACCTGAAGGACGACGGCAAGGTCGCCAAGGCGATCAAGGACTACAAGGCCGGCGGCAACAAGTAAGCTAGCCTGATGAAAAAACCCCGCCCCGGCGGGGTTTTTTGATTGGTTGGATAGGATTGCGTTGCTTGATAAATTGGCCAAATCATGGCATACTTCCATGGTCGTTTTTTGAATATCCGCCATCGCACACCAAGGAGTCCTATGACCCCCGCCATGACAGCTGCTGGAAAGCCCACCGAGGGCTCGATTGAAGCCGCTGAAGCCCTCGCAGTAGAACTGCTGCAAGTCCCCGGAGTCCAAGGCGTTGGGCTTTTCGGAGGCGTGGCCCGCACTGAGGTTTCGCTACACGATACCGATGTCGCATGCATCGTATCTGACGAGCTCTTCGAGGCCTATTGCTCCGGCCTGAAAGAGCTACGTGGGGGCGCGAACGTCTCCCTCATGTCTCAACGACGAGTTGTCGCGACGCGCCTGCTCGGCCTGGACTGGACCCAACTTGCCCGGTTCTCCCGGGAAAACAAGCTGGACATCTGGCTGCTCCCGGCCAATTGGCTGGAACGGGTCGATTGGGTCAGGGAATCTCTGGGCGAGACCCAGCATTTCATTGATGAACTCGCCTACGACTACCGCGAATTCGTCGATGGACACTTCCCGCCCGCCTGGCGCGAGGAGCCCACCCTGAGGTACCTGATCCAGCTCGCTCTGCGCCTGTTCAACCGGGCCCAGGGGCAGGCTGTAGTGACGCACGACGGCAGCCACTTCACTATGAGCGGCATTTACCGCACTTTCGGGCCCATGGTTGATGCCTTTGTCGTCGACGCCGACGGCGACTGGTGGATCCACATGGCTGAGCTCCGCTCGGTAGATGGACCTGTCATGACGGTCAGGCTCTACGGGCCGTCCAACGGGCAGTTCAAACTGGGAATCCGGGGAGACCGGGTCAAGGTAGGAGCCTTCCTGAGGCCGAAGGACCGCCCCGAGCTGCGCGACAATCAAGTTCCAGCGGAGATGCTCCGACACATTCAGTTTCTCTTGGATCAGATCTGATCCAGGACATGCAAGACGCCCCGCCAGTGAAGTATGCTGGCGGGGCGAGTCCGTCTTGTGTTCGGAGCACGTTCGTATATAGTCAAAGGTGTAAGGGTGGATACTTCTGAGGTGGAGTGAAGTTCTTACTGGAGTCTCGGCAACGGGGCTCCGCTTTTTAGTTAAGGAACCAAAAAGGACTCCCCGGAGGGAGTCCTTCATTGGCTGGTGTGGCTGCTACTAGCGAGCGGCTTCGACCTTGGGGCGGGCTTCGGAGACGGTCAGCTTGCGGCCGTCCATTTCAGCGCCGTCGCCCTTGGCGATGGCCGAGTCGGCCTCAGCGTCGTTAGTCATCTCGACAAAGCCGAAGCCCTTCGAGCGGCCCGTTGCACGGTCCATGATGACAGCGGCGCTAAGCACCTCACCGAACTGTGCGAAATACTCGCCCAGCTCTTCGTTAGTAGTAGTGTAAGGCAGGTTGCCTACGAACAGTTTCTTGGCCACTTAAACTTGGCTCCAGGATTACATCGCCAAGCACAGGGGCCGGGTCGATTATTCCGCCTTCGGGGCGGTTAAACGTTAACGCTGGCAGTGTATCAGAAAAACCCTACTCTGTAAACGACTGAGCCCTATACCAAGGCGTAAACGTAAGCTGTATGAAGACGAGAATGGCGTAGAGTTGGAAAGCAAAGCCGAGAACGCCAATGGCTGCCGAAATGAGGTTTTCGATGCTGGGATCGGAGATCACCGGAGCCGAGAAGGCCATCCACGTCGATATGCCAGTCCAGAATGTCATGAGCAGAATAGCCAGCCCGATGCCGGCCGCGGCTTTGATCGCCAGGGTCTGGAAGGGTCCCTTCCAGTGTCCCCGGTTGGTGTACGCGGTTTTGAGCGTGACTTCGTTGCGCGCCTCGATCATGGCGTTGTAGACGCCCCAGCACACCAGATACGCGACCAGGCCGACGAGCGCCCAGAAGGTCATCAAGGCAATGTTGGAGGCTATGGGAGACCGCAGCACGGTATCGAAGCGGGCATGGAACTTATCGCCGGAAGCTGCAATGGCTTCGGCAGTGATGCCAACTTGAGGCAAGATCGCCTGGATGTGCGCGATGGTAAGGACACTGATAGCGATAAAGATGGCGGCCAGCGTTTGCGCCAACGTCGGGACAATAGTTACCCAGAGGCGGCGACTAAACGTCATCGGTTCGCGCATTAGTGACGCTTCCTCCTGGTAAAGAGCCCGGCGATTGCAAACAGGGCCGAGATCACAGCGCCGAGCAGCAGGGCTCCCGGCAGATCCGAAGACCATAGCGGTGCCTTGAGGTCGTAACGGTACTTGGCCAGTTTGGGCTCAGGGAGCGGGCTCGGGGCGGGCGTGGCCGCCGCCATCCGCGCCTGGACGTAGTTGGTGACGCACTGAGCTTGAGCGATGGAATTGCGCTGGGCGCTACAGGCCTGTTGCGCCTGGGTATAGAGCTGTGACTGGTCGGCCGAAGCCGTGGCAGCCTGGTGGGCTTTGAGGTCACGGTCGTAAGCGGCGGTAAGCGTAAAGTCGACAGAAGCGCCCATATGGGACTGGACGAAAGTCTTGAGGGCGTCGATGGAGGCGGTGGGATCCTGGCCCGCCAGATCCTGCTCGACGATAGCGTCAGCGCGGCGTTCGGCCTCAGTAGCGTTTTGGCCGCGAAAGTACAGCCCTGCAAACCCTAGAGCCGCCGCAGCCAGGACGAAGAATATACGCTTCATCATATGAATAGCCTATCATAAACTGGTTATATGGATGAGAAGCCCAAACGCCCCCGCTCGGCCCTAGCCAAGACCGCCATCACGGTGGCCGGTAGCGCTGTGACACTGGCCGGTGTCGTACTGTTGGTGACCCCCGGACCAGGGCTGGTAGTGATCGCCGCAGGGCTCGCAATCCTGGCTTCTGAGTACGTCTGGGCGAGGGATTTGCTACACAAAGTGCGCCAACGTATCGATGCCGCAGTCGCCAAGGCGCGCGAAAAGACCCGACGCAGTTAGCGGTAGGGCCGCTTTTCCCGTACAATGGCGGTACTTTTGACTAGGATCTGACATGGAATTAAAAATATCTAATAAGACGATCGTTCGCGTCGTACTGATAGGGGCGGCCCTGGTGCTCGCCTTACAGGCGGTGGGGCTGCTGAAGACCCAGCTGATCTGGGTGTTGTCGGCCTTCTTTCTGGCCGTCGCCCTCGAGCCGGCGGTCAGCCGCTTGAGTAAATACATGCCCGGCAAAGGCCGCGGACTGTCCGTGGCGCTGGTACTAGCGGCGGTACTGGGATTGCTCAGCTTTATCGTAGTGGCGCTCGTTCCCCCGTTTGCCTCTGAGCTCTACCACTTGGTGAGCAATCTGCCCGACGCGTACTCGGACTTCGCCAAGGCGAATCCCTCCCTGGGCGCGCTGGTCGAGACTACTCTAAACACAGACAACGCGACCTCGGCGCTGCGCCAGTTCTCCAACCAGCTGCTGTCCTTCGGCGGGTCCGCGGTGGGGGTGGTGAAGAGTATCTTCGGTGGCTTGCTCGCCATCATCACTACTCTGCTACTTACGTTCTTCATGGTGCTCGAGGGTCCGACCTGGTCACGCCGTATCTGGAACCAGGTTTCGCGCGAGCACCGTGCCAAGTACCAGCCACTGGTGAAGCAGCTGCAGGGCACTGTCACGGGATTCGTCGGCGGCATCACGCTGACGGCCAGCATCGCGGCAACGGCCTCGAGCATCATGCTCTTGGTACTGGGTGCGCCTTACGCTCTGGCGCTGGGTCTGTTGGTCGGTGTAGTGGCATTCATCCCTATGGTTGGCGCAACGGTGGCCGGTATCCTTGTGACATCGGCGGTGCTGGTATTTAAGGGTCTGACGGCGGCGCTCATCATGGCCGGTTTCTTCCTCCTCTACCAGATGCTCGAGAACTACTTCCTGCAGCCGATGATTTTCTCCAAGACGCTGGAGGTCTCACCCCTGATTGTGTTCCTGTCTTTGATAATCGGCGCCAGCCTGGCCGGTTTCGTGGGTGCGCTAGTCGCCATACCGGCAGCAGCCAGCGCCATGATTTTGCTCAAGTTCTACCTGCGCGAGCGGGATAATAATGATGACGACGACGATAAGCCAGCGGCCAAGGAAGCCAAGGCCGGCCTGACTTAGTGGAGCTGTTTGACCGGGTCAACGAGCGCGACGAGATAATCGGTACGACTGACA
>JAQZBT010000054.1 GCA_029237755.1 Candidatus Saccharimonadota bacterium | reverse complement strand
ACCGGGGTGTCGAGAAAGTTTTGGAAGCCTTGAAGCGGTTGTACGGAGTGGACATTCCGGGTGAGGCCGAGGTGGTGGACATCGTAGTGAATGACGCCGGCGAGACAGACGGCGTGGTGATGCCGCGGCCAAAAGTAGCAGTCTAAAAAAGAGCCCCGGTTGGGGCTCTTTTTTATTTACGGATCGGTGTGGTAGCCAGCTTCAAGAGCAGATGATAATGCTTGTTAGAGCCGATCTACTGTCTCAAGACTACGTACGGCGGTTCGACTCCCGTCCGGAGTAGTCGCTCTCATTCACTGGTACTCCCCAGAAAAGCGCAACTCCCGCCAGGACTCGGTCCTGGCGGGAGTGGGAATACGCCGTTTAGTTGTATTCGCGGTAGGAAGTCGCGAGGCCCTTGAGTACCTCGGACTGTTTGGCGATGAGCGCGACGTGCAGACGGATGTCGTCGCCCAGTGCGGACCTGACTTGCTCCTCGTCGATTGGTGACTCGCCGTCCGTTATCACTAGGATATCGGAATGCTCGGCTTGCACCTCTTCCTCGTGGATATCCTCGCAGCCGGTCATGATGGCCAACTGGATATCGGTGCCGCCACCGGAGGAGACGGTCTGGAGGAGCAGAGCGATGAGCTCGTCGGCCTGCTCCGGTGTTTCGACGACCCGCTTTTGGTGGGTAGTGCCATCGAAGAACCGGATGGTGAAATGGGCTTCGCCTCGCTTCGCCCGGAGGAGGAGCTGGAGTGCTACACCAAGGGCCCAGACGGTGCGTTTGAGATCGCCCATGAACTCGTCCATCGAGCCCGATACGTCGATCAGCAGCACGATGCGCTTGAGTGAGATCACGAAGTCGTAGAACCTCATGACCAGCAGCTCGTCGCCCACCAGCGCTGCTTCGAACTGTTCGTTGTCTAGTCCCAGCTGGTCCGGAATGACGTCGGCGATCTGACTGAGGTCAGACATCCGTTCGATTTCCGGGAAGCCGGTGGGATAGACGACCGGTTCTCGAGCGACGCGGGTTTGCAGATCGATGGCTTCGAACTGCTCGGACACCAGCTTGGAGGCCACCCCCATGATTTGCAGGGCCAGTTCCGGGATTTCGCTGGCGATTTCCCGGATGGCTTCCTGGTCTTCCAGGGCAGCCTGGGGCTGGAGATGAGCCTTGCCCGCCTGCTCAAGCAGGAGTTGGGCTACCCCTCTCGAGTTGTTCGAGCCATGACGGCTCTTGTTCCTCGGGCGGTGGGGGCGGCGGTTCGGGCGGGGGTGGTGCCGGCTCCGGCAGGTCTGCTCCGGTAATCTTGCGCCACAGCCTCCTGACGAGATAGGCGACGCCCGCCGCGGCGGCAGCTGCAGCGAGCGCCACCAGGAGGGCAGTAATCGGGTCCATCTCATCACCTCACTTCTGGGTCGGATGTGCGATCTCGTTCTGGACGTTGCTGATCAGGTTGGTGATGCGTTCCAGGATCTCCCGCTTCTTCTGCTTCGTGAGCTCGAGTTGCGGGTTGATCTTCTGCACTTCCAGCTGGGTGTCGCCGAGCTTGCGCCAGAGATTGACCAGACCCTCGGGGCTGTGGTCTTCCACGAAGGGCGGCAGGTCTTGCTCATACTTCTCGAGCAGTTGCCTGGCGTTCTGGTCCGGATTCGTGATCATGGCCTCGGTAGCCCTCTGGATGATCGGGCCCGCGATGCGGTCGAAGGCCTCGAACTGCTCCGGCTTACCGCCTTCGCAGACGGCCCACCGGATGGCGAGGATGTCCTCCGGAATCGCTTCGTAGCGTCCGTTGATGAGGGCATTGGCCTCGACCTGCTGCAACAACTTGTTGAGCGTCCGGTCGGTGATGGGCTTCCAAGCCACCTTCTGGCTTTCCCAGTGCTTCCGAATCTCCACGATGACTTCGTCGAAGGTGACGAGCAAAGTGTCGGACAACTGGTCGGCCGGTGAAGTCACGATCCACGAGACGTAGTCGAGGTCTGCGAACGAGACGCTCGACTCCGGCTTCACGTTGCGCCGGAACTTGCGGTACATCAGCAGACGGCTGGCGACCTCCTTGAGGCGGTGCACCGTGGCGTGGAAGAGGAAGCGGTCGAGGACCGCTATGAGCTCTTCGGCCTCCTCGATGCGCCGGCGCGGGGACCAGTTGGTCGAAGCGAAGCAGGTACGGAGTTGGAGACGCTCGCGTTGGCGTCCGCGCTCGTACCGCCGCTCGTTCAACGGGCCCAAGGTGCCGCGTAGCACCCAGGAGGCGCCGTCGAGGAACTCGTCGATGTTCGCGAAGAACGAATCGAGCAAGGTCCCGAACTTGTCGCGCCAGAGGATGCCCTTTTCGCGCAGCGTCTTGGGATTGATCGGACCGTAGACCTCACTTTCGGTGGTTGACTTGGTGATCATCATCCGGAAGTAGTCTTGCGGCCTCAAGCCCTTGATGCAATCGAGCCAGGTGTCTACCAGGTTGGTCTTGCCGGTGCCGGACTCGCCATAGATGATGATGTGTTCCCGTGAGAGGAGGGCGCGACGAATCATTTCGTTGACGTCGCGGCGCTCCGGGAACAAGACGTTCATCTCGTCGACGATCGCGTTCAGGTCGGCGGCCACTCTTTTGACGCGGTCCCAGTCGATCTCGTGGCCGAGTACGGGCTTGGGTTCGTCCTCATCGAGGTCGAGGAAGCCGTGCTGCAGCCCGTCGAAGTCGGCTGGGTCTGCGGCGCCGGCGTCTTGCGGGTCCGGAGCGGGTGCGGCTGGGGTGGTGCCAGTGGCGTCCTCGGTAGAGGTGGTCTCGGCAGCGTCTTCGGACGGGGGTCCGGTGACGGCGTCGGGCGCCTCAGTGGCGTCGTCGGACGGGGGTCCGGCGTCGGCCTCTGAATCGGCTACGGCGAGACCGCCGGCCGGAACAACCTTGGACGAGCTGTCGTCGCTGAGGGCGGCGTTGCTGTCGTCGCTCATCTTACTACTCCAATCGGTACGAGCGGCCGTCACGGGCCGCTATGTCGGACTTGGTTTGTTACACACAAGTTTTGCGATTATAAAATAAATGACCCGGTTATTCAACAAAATAAGCCCGGCGCTGGGCCGGGCTTGGGCGAGTTCAGAATGGTGTTTATTTGCGAATCGGTGCAGTCGCCAGCTTCAGAAGCTTGCCGGCGCGGTCTTGACCGGGCCAGAACAGCAACGTGGCGAGGCCGCCGATAGCGACGACCACCCCGGCCAATGCAAACCAGGGCTTGGCGGCGTTGAGGGCCTGGGCGCGCTCTTTGCCCCATCCACCCAGGATGGAGTGCGGGCCGGTGGCTTCGTACAAGTTCCCCTGCCCCGGCATGGTCTGGTCGCTGGAGAGATGGCGGTTGGGGAAGCGGTTGGCGTGCTTGTTCTCGTACATCTTGGGCATAAACATGTACTCGAAGACCGACTTCTTGGCCTGCGGTCCCATGATGACCTCGCGCTGAGGCTTGGTCACCAGGCCCACGATGGTACGCGCGACTTGAGCGGGTTGGGCAGAAGTACTGGGGGCGGTGACGCCTTGGCCGGTGTAGTTGGCGGCGTGGGCAAAGAGCGGGGTGTCGACCGAGGCCGGCATGACGGTGCAGACGTGGATGTTTTTGAGGCCGTCGAGGGCTAGCTCCATGCGCATGCTCGAGGCGAGGGCGCGGACGGCGTGCTTGGCGGCGGAGTAGGCGGAGTGGTAGGGCTTGGGCGCGATGCCTTCGACCGAGTCGACGTTGATGAGCGTGCCGTGACCCTGGGTCTTGAAGCGGCGGATGGCGGCGCGGGCGCCATAGACATAGCCGAAGTAGTCGGTCTCCATGACCTGGCGGAAGTCGTCTGAGGGCGACTCGTCAAACTTGGCGAACATGGCGACGCCGGCGTTGTTGACCCAGACGTCGATGTGGCCGTAGGCCTCTTCAGCGCGGTTGGCCAGGCGTTCGACTTGCTCTTCTTGAGTGACGTCGCAGACGACGGGCAGGACTTCGGCCTCTTCGGCTGTTTCGAGAGCGGTTTTGGTCTCCTTGAGCGCGTCGGCGTCACGGCCGGCAATTACGACTTTGGCGCCCTGGCGGGCAAATTCTTCGGCGGTGGCGCGGCCAATTCCGGAAGTGGCGCCGGTGATGACGACGACCTTATCATGTAGTTGTTTCATCGTAGTGTCCTCCTGTATCCCAGTCACTATATGGAAACCGGTGCAGCGGGGGCATTGGCGATGGGACCAAACTCTGGCCATGGAAAGGCCATAATTTGGTCATTGTAATCCGGTTATGCTGGACAAAACGGGCCCCAGAGTGGATAATTATATCAATCTCACCTGTTGCGCCCCCAGACGCTTGGCGCGCAATGATTAATATTGCCCGATAAATAGGAAGATCTAACCATGATCACCTACTACTACCGCAGCGTGCGCGAAGGAAAACTGAAGAAGCTCGAAGAGTTCCGGACCGGGGCTTGGATCCATGTGGAGGCGCCGAACCGTGAGGAACGCAATCTCTTGCAGGAGCAGTACAAACTCGATCCCGAGCTATTGGATGACGCCCTCGACCCGGATGAGATTCCGCGCATCGAGGTGGAGGAAGATATCTCGTACGTCTACATGAGGTATGCGATCCGTCAGGGTGACACGGTCGAGACCGATCCTGTGCTGGTGGCTGTTGGGCCTAACTTTGTTGCGACAATTTCCCGGCATGCGCTGCCCAACTTTGAGAAGCTGATGAGCTCAGTTGATGTAGTGACCACCCAGCGGGCCAAGCTTTTGCTGGTGCTGCTGAACCACCTGGTGGCGAGCTACCAGATGAATTTGAAGTTTATCGACCGGCAGATCCGCAGCGTGCGGGGACGGTTGAACGTGTCGAACGTCAATAACCGCGACTTCGTGCAGTTCGTGGTGGTGGAAGACGCGTTGAACTCGTTTTTGGCGGACCTGGTACCGGCGAACCTGCTGTTGCAGCAGCTGCTGGGCGGGCGGTACCTGCTGAAGTTCCATGAAGAGGACCGGGACCTGATCGAGGACCTGGTGCAGGATACGCGGCAGCTCGGTGAGTCTTCGCGGTCGAGCCTGCGCACGATCGTGAACATCCGCGAGGCCTACTCCAACATCATGACCAACAACCTGAACCGGCGCGTGGGCGTGCTCACGACATTGACGGTAATCCTGACGATTCCGACGATCGTGTTTTCGATGTTTGGTATGAATGTGCCCGTGCCGGGTGAGGGTACCAGTTGGGCGATCGCGGTGATCGTGGTGACGACTATCCTGATTATGAGCTTGGCGCTCTACCTCCTATACCGCAAACGCTGGATATAGATATAATCTAAGCATGAGCCTAATAGCTTCTGCTGTCTTGATGATTGAGCCAAATACGTTTGGTTTTGATGAACAGACAGCCAAAGACAATAAGTTTCAGCATCATCTAAATGAGAGCGCGGCGAAGGCGCGGGCTGAGGCGATGGCGGAGTGGCATACGCTGTTTGCGGCTTTGCGTGAGTTTGGCGTGGATGTCGTGGCGCATACAGAGTCGGACGGGGTGCCGCGTCCGAACGGCGTGTATCCCAATAATTGGATATCGATGTGGCCGGACGGGCGGGTGTTTTTGTATCCGATGGCGACGGAGAGCCGGCGCGTGGAGCGGACTCGCGGGGTACTGAAGGCGTTACGGGAGCGGTTTGAGATTAGCGGCGTGGAGGATCTAACGGCTGCGGAGGATAAAGGGCGGTTTCTCGAGAGCACGGGTGCGATGGTGTTTGACCACGGTAATAAGGTGGCATACGCCTGCGAGTCGGTGCGGTGTGACGGGAAGCTGTTTGAACGGCATGTGCTGGAGCTGGGCTATGAGCCGGTGTTGTTTCAGGCGTTTGACGAGCATGGGACACCGATCTACCACACCAACGTCATGATGGGCGTGCAGTCTACGACGGCAGTGGTGTGTCTGGAGGCGGTGCGGGCGGCGCAACGGCGGGAGCTGGTGGCCAGTCTCGAGCGGACGGGGCACGAGGTAGTGGACATAACATTTGCGCAGCTAGATGCGTATTGTGGGAATGTAATTGAGCTGGCAAATGGTTCCGGAGAGCGGTGTTTGCTGCTGTCGAAGTCGGCCTATGACGCGTTTACGCCGGCTCAGCGGAAGGTGCTGGGGCGGGACAAGACTTTGCTGCCGGTGGCGGTACCGACGATCCAGGCCGTGGGCGGCGGGAGCGTGCGGTGTATGGTGGCGGAGGTGTTTTTGCCGGCACTAGTTGGTGCGCGTTAAATCCGTTTTCGGAATGAGTTTGTTACGGTTGTGCTTGTGCAGCTACGAACCTGCGAACGCGGGAGCGTAGCGCCTGTTCGAGTGCGGGTTGAGGGGTGGCTTTGACCTGAGGCGAGACAACCGTGAACGGCGTCGTGAGTTGGCCACCGGCTAGAGTGCGCAGGTGGTAGTGGTAAGGCGGAATATTAGTAAGGTCTTCGGCGGTTAGTGGTGCGAAATGCGGGGCGAGCCACTGGGCATCGGCGTGACCGAGACGAAAAGCCATCAGGGTACCAACGTTGCCCGCGATGGCTTGTTTGATGTTGTCTGGGAGTTGGTCGACGTATTGGTGAGCGAGGTGGAGGCCGACGCCGTATTTGCGGATCTCTGAGAGCATCTGGGCGAAGGAGTCGGTGACGACGTTTTGGAACTCGTCGATATAGACGTAGAAGGGCGGGCGGTGCTCGGGGGCGACGTCGGCTCGCGACATAGCGGCCATCTGGAGTTTGGTGACGATAAGGGTGCCGAGGAGTTGGGCGTTGAGGGAGCCGAGTTTGCCTTTGGAGAGGTTTACGAGGAGGATCTTGCGGCGGTCCATGAGGGTGCGCATGTCGAAGGCGGAGGTGCGGGCGGAGAGGATCTGGTGCATGACGGAGTTGCCGAGGAAGGAGCCGAACTTGGACGTGAAGTAGTTGAGCATCTCGGATTTGTGGAAGTCGGCGGTCTGGGCCATCTGGTTTTGCCAGAAGTCTTTGACGGCCCAATGGTCGGAGCGGGCGACGAGTTGCTGCTGGAAGGGTTTGTTCGACCAGGGTGCCTCTGACGCGGGGTTCGGTGACGGTGAGGGCGGCGTTTCTGAGCCAATGTTCGAACTGTGGGCCGATGAGGCCGGTGCGGTTGGGGTCGAAGAGCTTGTAGAAGAGCAGGATGAGCTCCTGGATGAGGAGGTCGCGCTCGTGCGGCGTGCGCCATTCGAGGAGGTTGAGGCCGAGAAGGGCTTCGGGGTCGGAGGGGTCAAAGAGAATAACGTCCCCAGCGCGGTGGGCCGGGATGCGGGGCAGCAGCCAGTCGATGACTTCGCCGTGAGGGTCGATGAAGGCGCACCCCTCCCCTGCTTCCATGTCCTGGAGGATTTTGGATTGGAAGAGCGTGGATTTGCCGGTGCCAGTTTGGCCGATGAGGTAGGTGTGGCGGAGGCGGTCTTGCGGGGCGATTCTGATGGGTTGGCGGGCGGAGCGGAAGGCGCCGAAACCGACGAGGAGTCCGTCTTGGCTGAGGTTGTCGGGAATTGGGAGACGGGTTGAGGAGGTGGCTTCGAGGGCTGGGAGGGCTTTTGGGTTTAGGGGTGTGTGGTAGAGGTTGGCGGCTTCGGCGGAGGTTAGGTGGAACGAGGTTTTGGAATCGGATTGTCTTAGTAGTGCCGTCTCGAGGAAGGAGTTTATGCGGGAAGCGAGCTGGTAGCGGATCTTGGTCTGGCCGGGGATGGTGAGGCCGTGGAAGGCGGCGACGGCGCGTTTGACGTGGTCTTCGGCGGTGCGAGCAGAAGTGGCGAGGGCGATGATGCGGAGGTTGGCCTTGAAGGGGGCCGATTTGGTTTTGTCCTCCTCTTTGGTTTCAGGCTCAACGTGACTGCCGGAAACGGTGTCTCTTAGGGCGCCGAGCATCGTTTCGTGGATCGCGCCGATGGCTTTGGCGGTAAAAGTTGATTTGTGTGATGCGGAGCTGAGCAGAAGTTGGATGAGCAGGCGGTCGGTGGACGGAATGGACGTGGCGAGCTCGAGGATGGGCAGCAGCGGGTCAGTACCCGAGAAGTCTTCTGAACGCAGGTCACCTTCCGGGGGCGTGAATTGGATGGAGGCGGCGGCGAGTTCTCCGTGGACGTTGAAGACGCTCCACTCGTCGAGGACTTCGAGATCGGCGGTGGGCAGCGCGGCGTAGAGGTGGTGCGTGACTTCGGTCTGGAGGTTGTTTGGGATGCCAATGATGTAGCTGAGGCGGCCGGCTTTGGCGGCGAGCTCGAGGCTGATCCCAGTGTGATGGTCGGCAAGCAGGCCGCCGAGGGCGGTCATAAGGGAGGTGGTGGCGGCGAAATGCTCCGGTGTGGACTGGGGTGAGGGTTTGACGCGCAGGTAGATCATGCGGCGCGGCTCCTGAGTTCCAGGTCGTAGGCGAGGCGGGCCTTGCCAATGGGTGGCGTTTCGGCTTCTGCAGTGGGCTCGACGCCGGGCAGGTAAAGGACGAGAGTCTCGGTTTCGGGTAGCGCCGGCAAGGCCTCGGTGAAGGCGATGATGTCTAGGGCGGGTGCGTATTCGATTGGTTCTATTGAGACAGGTGTCTCCTCTGCCGGGGCAGGTTCAGCTTCGAAGTAGCCGACGATTTCGACGCTGACTTCCCCTTCGACCAGTGCTTCCGTGGATTCGAACTCGCTCATTGCGTGACTCCGGTGAGCCACGGCTCGGAACCGTTAATGGTGACGGGTCCGGAAAGAGCACGGCGGACGATCAGGTCGGCAATGGGAGTTTCAAAGTGGGTCGAGATGAGGCGTTTGACGGGACGGGCCCCGAAGAGCGGATTGTAGGTCGGGCGCAGCATCCGGGCGAGAGTGGCGTCGGGCACGTTGAAGCTGACGCCAAGTTTGGCGAGACGGGTGGAGAGGGCTGCGAGTTCGCGTTGGGCCAGGGCTACGAGTTGGGCTTCGCCGAGCGGATTGTAGATGAGGATGGCGTCGAATCGGTTGATGAACTCGGGGCGGTAGGTGCGCATGAGCAGGGGTAGGATGGTGGTTTGCATGAACTCGGGGGAATGGATGTCTGTTCCAGCGGTTGCGGCGGTAGTGATCTCATGGGCGGCAGTGTTTGAAGTGGCGAGCACCATGGTTTCGGTGAAGTCGACGGTTTTGCCTTGCGAGTCGGTGAGGCGGCCGTCATCGAGGAGTTGGAGGAAGAGGTCGAAGAGCTTAGGGTGGGCTTTTTCGATCTCGTCGATAAGGACCAATGAGTGGGGTTGGCGCTGGACGGCTCCGGTGAGTTGGCCGCCCTCCTCGTAGCCGACGTAGCCGGGTGGCGAGCCGATGAGGCGGATGGCGGCGTGGGGTTCGCCGTATTCGGACATGTCGAGGCGGACGAGAGCATTGGGGTTGTGGTAGACGGTTTTGGTGAGAGCTTTGGCGGTCTCGGTCTTGCCGACGCCGGAGGGACCGAGAAGCAGGAACGAGCCTTTTGGTTTCGAGCTGTCGCCGAGCCCGAGCTGGGATTTGACGAGGTGGCGGGCGATGGTGCGGATGGGTTGGGCTTGGCCGACGACGGCGTGTTGGAGTTGGGGTTCCAGGGTGGCGAGATCGTCGTTTTCTGCGGCGAGGTCGCGGATCGGCAGGTGCTCGCGCTCGGAGATGACGGCTTGGACGTCGGCGGCGGTGACGGTGTCGCGGCCCTCGAGGCCGGCTTTGACGCAGGTCTCTTCGAGCAGGCGGATGGCAGCGTCGGGCAGAGCACGGCCGCGGCCGAAACGGGCGCCAAATTCGACGGCCTGTGTCACGGCTGCTAGCTCAATGGTTTGGCGGTTGGTAGCTTCGAGGCGCGGCACGGCGGTAAGGGTCATCGAGGTGGCAGCTGCGGGGGAGGCTGGCGGTAGCTCGAGGGCTTCGAAGATGCGGCCAAATTGGTAGTCGTCGCGGAAGAAGCGGTGGTAGGCGGTGGTCGTGGTGGTGACTATGAGCCTGATGCCTGGATGCGAGGCGAGGGCTTGGAGGATGGCGAGGGTGAGCTCCATGCGGGTTGGGTCGTCGGTGGCGAGGAGCTGGATGTCTTCGACGACGATGGTGGCGTTGGTAAGCCGGGCGGTGGCCGATTTTAGCGCGGCGATGCAGGCTTGGAGTGAACTGCCGTTGACGAGCAGGCCCATGATGGGCTCCGTGTTGAGGCGGTAGAGCTTGGGCTCGATCATGCCGAAGTGGCCCTGGTGGCGCCTTAGGGCGAGAGCCTCGATGAGGCTGGATTTGCCGGTGCCGGGGTCGGCGACGAGGACAACGTGGTGGTGCGTGGGGCGGAGCAGGATGCGGATCAGGCGGGAGAGTTCCTGGTCGCGCTCGACAACGTCGCCTAGGCGGCCGGCTTTGGCGGCGGAAATGAGGTCGTGGAGCTTGATCGAGACTGGAGTGCTCATAAGTTAGTGCTCCGGGTGGCCCGGCGGCGACGGGTGGGGCGGCGCTGGTTTTGCTCGTCGAATTCGATTGTGAGGTCGTCGGCGGTAATGGAGGCGGGGGCGCGAGTGAACGATTCGGTAGGTGGCTTGAAGAAGCTGGTTTTTGCGACGAACGGTTGTTGTGTATCTGCCACAGTTTCGTTTGCTGTCGGCTTCAGTGTGGCTTTGGTCTTCAAGACGATGGGCTGGGCGGCTACCACTTTCTCCTCGGCCTGCTTTAGCTCGGTTTCGGCCACTTCAGTCTGTACGGCCGGCTCGTTGGTAGCGACAGTGTCTGTGGCGACGGCGATATTCTCCTCCAGTGCGGGTCGTAAGCTCACAGACTCCCCTTCTGCCAGGACAATCGGGGTCTGCTCATCGACGGCACGTAGCTCTACTTGTTCGGAGGCCGGGAGATTCTCGACGAAAATTTCCTGTTCATCGGCACCTCCTTGTTCAATCACCTCATCATGTTCAGCGATGTCATTTTGCTCGACTGCTGGCGTGATGAACTCGCTCGACAACGCTTGAACATCCTCTGTAACGATGGGTACTTCCGTTTGTACGGCGGATTCTTCACCTTGCTCTTCAATCTGTGCGGCCGTCTCAACTGGTGCGACAAATTCTGCAGGTTGCTCTGCAACGATCGGAGTTGCCGCTTCGGCTATGACAGCGATTTCGGCCGGAGCCTCTGGAGGGGTTGATTCTACTTGTGCGAGCGGTGCTGCCGGTTCGATTTGGTCAGAAACCGGAGCCACCGTCTCCAGCGTCGTGCCCCCTCCCCCATCTGGGACTGGAGCTGCGGCCGGATTTTCGAAGACCTGGACGACTTCTGCAGTCACTGAGGGCTCAGCAACCTTAGTGGCCGTTTCGGGCTCGGTTACAGCAACGGGCACAGACTTCTCCGGTGTTGAAAATGGCTCAGGGTCAAAAGAAACGGGTTGTTCCATAAAGTCGATAAGGCTAGGTGCGGCAACCTCATTGTTGACGCGCACGGAGCCATCGGGGCGCTTGATAATGGCTGGTTCGAGCGGACGCCACCATTCGACTTTGGGTTTTTCAGGGGACATCCCGACAGAGGTGTCGTCGGACCCCTCTAGAAAAGTAAACGCCGGTGCCATCATTGCCTGCACCGGCGCTGCCGGACTCTCCTCTAATGCCATCCCCTGCTCCGGCTCTACGATGGCCTTGAAGACCGTGCGGCTCTCCATCGTGACCTGGCCATTTTCGGCGGGTGTTAGGACGTTTTCGATATAGGCGCGCTCGGTGTCGGTGTCCATTTCGGGATGCGGGACCTCAAATTGTGGCGCGCCCGCGGCGCGGGCCTCTTCCCAGGCGGTAGCGAAGTCTCCGGTGAGGACACTGGATAAGGCAGTGGCGGTGGGCTCGCCGGTCTCAGGATCGGTCGAGATGAAGTAGAGGTCGTCGTCGCGTTGTTCGTATTGGGTGACGAAAGCGTTGGGGTCGTCTGGTGCCGGTTCGGCTTCGTAACCCTCGTCTTCCACGACGACTGCTACTTCCGCTTCGGGGTCTGCGACGGCTTCGAATTCGGCGACTGCTTCCACTAAAAATCCCTCTCACTGATGCGCCGATGGCGGTGCAAGAGAGGGTTTTCCCTAGCCACTGCTCTTTTCGGCGAAGAGTGCGTGAACTGCTCGTTCTCGGGGCGGTTTTCTGACTTTACAGTTGCGCGACAGTGAGGGTATTTCACCCTGCTTGCCCGCGGCGAGAAAGATACTTATGTTGTGGTGCAAGCATAACCGACCACAACATACGGGGTCAATGTGGATAAGTTTCCATGGAAAAGTTGGGGCATGCCGTAGCACCAAAAAAGACACCCTCAGCCGAAGCTTTGGGTGCCTTCCGTATTGCAGTCTGATCCGAAGATGTTTGGCCATTTGCCCCTGGTGGGCGGTGGCTTGCGCCACTTGGCTTCGCACGGCCTTGGCTTGCGCTGACTGCACTTGTCCGGCTCTGACAGTATGATTCGAAAATCTGCTGATGAGCCACCTCACAACAGAGGTACTTCAATGTTATGGTGTCGTCCGCAGACGTGTCAACACCGTTTTTGGCTTAGCATAAGCGTAATACGCTAAAGTGACGCGTAGGCCTTGATGATGGTGTTATGTAGTGATCGGAGGCTGGTCTGCGATGTTGCAATGGGCGATCCTTTTTGCAGGTCGTCGATCCACTTCTGCGCTTCCTTATCCAGGTTTGCTGTCTGCTTCTCGAGGTCTGCTCCGGCGGCTTCAATCTTCTGCAGGTCGAGAGCCT